>JACDCN010000175.1 GCA_013817555.1 Actinomycetota bacterium | reverse complement strand
GGTCGCTGCCTCGCGGGTGCGAGTCGGCGTCCATCACATCGGCGATGTTGTTGCAGGACTCGCACTCGGCGCGGGCGTGGCGGCTCTCGCTGAGCGCACCAGGGCCTAAGTTCCCTGTAAATAGGCATAAGTGCTCGCGCGACACGAACCCCTTCACCAGGCGCGAAGGTGTCCCGAGATGTACCCGTTTCGTACCCGCCTAGCAATGTCCGCTCTCGCTATCGCGAAGAAATCCCTGCAAATGGTGCTAAGCCGACGCGCGGATTCGAACCGCGGACCCCTTCATTACGAGTGATGACGTCGACGCTGGAAGATCCCTGCAAATCGGGCTATGACCGCCGACGCGCGTGGGCGTGAACCCGCCATGAACCCGCTATTGCCCGCAAACTAGTCCGGGAGCGGGTCGGTGTCGAGGTCGGCAGTCGCGGGCCCCTGGACGAGCGCACCGTCGGCGGCGAAGCGCGAGCCGTGGCAGGGGCACTCCCAGGCGCGGTCGGCCGGATTCCAGCCGACGATGCAGCCGAGGTGCGTGCACCGCGCCGAGAACGTGTGCAGCTCACCCCTCTCGTCGCGATAGGCCGCATACTGCTTGCGCCCGACGCGCGCGACCGTTCCCTCGCCCGGAGGGAGCGCGTCGATCTCGGCGCGCCCGTCTCGCGGCCGGACACGGTCGCGAAAGAACGTCAGGCCGACGCGGCCGTTTTCCTTCGCGAAGGTCGTGGCCGAGTGCCGGACGTCGAGCCGTTTCGCGTCGTAGAGCCCCGCGTATTCGTTCGGTCGGCCCAGGATGGCGTCGGTGAGCATCGCCGCCGCGAGCGTGCCCTTCGTCATCCCCCACTTCGCGAAGCCGGTCGCCACGAGCACCCGGTCGTCGCCGCGACGCAGCCGCCCGATGTACGGCAGCTTGTCGAGGGGCGCGTAGTCGTGCGTCGACCAGTGGTACTCCACCTGCGCGACGCCGAATCGGTCCTGCATGAAGCGCTCGAGCTTGCGATAGCGCGCGTCGGCGTCGGGAGCCTCTCCGGGCCTGTGACCCTCTCCGCCCACGATCAGGATTCGACGGCCGTCCGCGCCCGCCGTCGAGCGAACCGACCTCGTCGGCTGGTCGGCGCTGATGTACATGCCACGCGGGGCCGCGCCCGCGTCGACGGTGGCCGCGATTGCGTAAGACTTCATCGGGTGGGCCTTGGCGAAGAACAGACCACGGTCGACGAACGGGAGCTGAGTGGCAATCACCACGTGTCGCGCGCGCACAGCCCCGCCACCGGCCCCGACGACGCATGGCTCGCCCGCATGCACTTTGGTCGCCCGCGTTTGCTCGAGCACATGGCTCCCGTCCCCGTCGACGAGCCGCGCCAGCGCGGCGACGTACTTCCAGGGGTGGAACTGTGCCTGCCCGTCGATCCGGATCGCGGCGGCGACCTCGTAGGGAAGATCGGTTTCCGTCGTCAGCTCGGCTGCGATTCCGGCCCGCTCTACGCACGCCAGCTCCCGCTCGAGGCCGGAAACGGCCTTGGCTGACTCGACGTAGACGAAGTTGCTCGCGCGCTCGAAGTCGCAATCGATGCCGTGCTGCTCAACAAGGCGCGCGACCTGATCGATCGCCTCCTGGTTCGAGCTGGCGTACCCACGCGCGGCTTCGACGCCGACGGAGTCGATCAGCTGACGGTAGACGAGGCTGTGCCCGACAGTCAGCTTCGCGGTCGTGTAACCGGTGGCGCCTGCGCAGACTCGATCCGACTCGAGCAGTGCCACCGTCTTTCCGGCGGCCTTGAGGAGATATGCGGCGGTCGCGCCCGTTATCCCCGCGCCGACGACGGCGACGTCCACCTCGAGCGGCCCGGACAGCCGTGGGTACGCAGTTTCGGCCGCGGCGAGCCAGAGCGGGTTGTTCAGGCGCGTCACCCGACTCAGCGTTTCCAGACGGGTCGGCCGCTAATCCCTTAAGTCGAAGGAGACCACGCTGCGGATCCCGTCCAGGCCTGCCGCTCGTCTGGTTCGGGCCCGCTGAGCATCGGCTCGCTCGCACCTTGTCCTCTCGGGAGCTCGAGCCGCTCCTCCGAGAGGTCGACGCAGATGATCCGCTCCACGCCATGGAGCCGGCAATCGGAAACCACACCGAGCCGCAACATGACCGCGCCGAAGACAAGCGCAGGTCGAGCGGAGCTGAACTGAAACGCGCGACGCTGACTCTGCTGCTTACGGCGCCATTCTCGACCCCGATTCGGCGATCGTCACAGGTCTGGGACGGGTGCGGCTTGATCCACCAGAAAACAATGTCGCCGCCCGGTGGGGCTGGCCGGTTTGTGGTTGAGCCGCTGCTTACGCCGCGCAAGAGCACGCGGGCACTCGTCGGCGGCGCACGCCGGCCGCCCGTTCACGTTGTGCAGTCGCAGTGCGCCGCCCGCCGTCGCGTTGGGTGGCTCCTGTCGGCTGCAAAGGCTCCTACGCCACTTCGTGAGTCACATGCTCTACGCCGTCGAACCGGTTTCCGCGGCCTGTTTCCCCTCCTCGACGGCGCGTTCGAGTTCCTCGTCGGAGAGGAGGCGCGTGTCCGGGTCGGGCGCATCAGATCCCTGGTGGAAGCGGAGCTCGTCCATGTACGGAGTTGGCTTCTTGCGCCTGGCGTCCAGGAACTCCTGGGCGTAGTACTGCCTCGCCTCCTCCACGGTTTTCTGGCCTGTGACGATGTCGTGCATCAGGTTGAGGGCGAGCGTGTTCGCCTCTTCGTCGTGACAGCGGGCGGACACCTCACCGGTTGTGCGCTCGACCATGACGCTGCCGTCGTATTCCGCCAGCGGCGTGAAGTGCTCCGGCGCAACCTTGTAGTCGAGAAACGACTCCACGGAGTCCATGTGCGGCGCCGGGAAGTCATGCTGCCACCAGGCTTTCTGCGCGACGATCCGCTTCCACGGCCCCACTTTGTGCCAGGTCAGCGCTGTCTCCGTGACCTCGTCCGGTTCCCCGTACTTGTCGAGCACCAACTGGGCGGGCTCCCGCGATTCCTCCGGCCAGCCCTTGACGACATCCGCTGCAGATTCTCCTTCCACGCCGACTCAACCTCCCGTTAGACACCAGTTCGAGAGACGTACCCTGGCAACCACTTGCTAAAGCGGCGTCTGATTGGCAGCTGGTTGCCAGCTGAGCCCGCCTGCCCTGCAACGTGGCTGCACCCAAGCCGACCGAGGATCCCAGCTCCTAGCCTCGAACGGTCAGGGCCACGAACTCCCGACGCGTTGACTTGGGGCGTCCCAGTGACAGCTCTCCGGACGCCGGAGAACGTCGAGGCGGGTTCAGGCGGCAAGCCTTCGGGGGGCGCAAGATGGGCTAAATGCGTCATCGACCGGAGAAACCAAGCTGCAATTCGAGAGGCTCGGATCGTGGCGAGACACGATGGACGTGGCGCCGACGCCGTCGTCGCCACGCGAGTGCGCCGACGGGCCGCTCATGTACGTGGACGAGCGCGACCTCGGCGATTGAGGGTCAGCGACACCCAAGGCCAGTGGCCTCTTCGGGAGCCGTGCTCGTCAGCCGACGCTGCGAACGCCGATGCCTAACGGGCGACAGATTCGGTGCGGCGCGGCAGGACCCAGTTCGGACGCGGGAAGTGGCACGTGTAACCGTTCGGGTACCGCTCGAGGTAGTCCTGGTGCTCGGGCTCCGCCTCCCAGAACGGCCCTGCCGGCGTCACCTCGGTGACGACCTTCCCAGGCCAGAGGCCTGACGCTTCGACATCGGCAATCGTGTCCTCGGCGACGTGTCGCTGCTCGTCGTCGAGGTAGAAGATCGCCGAGCGATAGCTCGTCCCGATGTCGTTGCCCTGGCGGTTCAGCGTCGTCGGATCGTGGATCTGGAAGAACAACTCGAGCAGATCGCGGTACGAGATTCGCTCCGGGTCGAAGACGATCTCGATCGCCTCGGCATGCGTCCCGTGGTTCCGGTAGGTCGCATTCGAAATGTCGCCTCCCGTGTAACCCACCCTCGTCGAGAGCACGCCCTGTCGTTTGCAAATCAGATCCTGCATCCCCCAGAAACACCCACCGGCGAGGATCGCCTTCTCGACTGCTCCGTTCACCACCACCACCTCCTGCTCAACTAAGACGCCCGCGACTGTATCGCTCAGCGTCGCCTACCAGCTGTCGCGCCGGCTTCCTCACCGCGGCGCGAACGGCGCGATACGCCGTCTTCATGCGTCGGGTCCCATCAGTTGTTTACAACTTTGAACCGATACGAAGAGCGGTTCGACAAGGGTGAGGACGAGGCGCTCCACCTGTCCTAACGGACAGTCCCACCCGGAGCGTCTCGTCCCCTACCCGTTTTCCCCTACCCCACGATGAAGCCGGTGGCCTTCACGGCGGCGAGGATCTTTGCCTTGGTGAAGCCGTCCTCGAATGCGGCTGGTGCCGGCGTAGTCGGCGATGTCGTGCCGCCGGAGAAGCGGAGGTCGCGGATCCAGGAGGCGTGGCGTGCCTCGACGGGGAGGATCCGGCCGGCGCCGATCAGGACGGCCTTCGTCTTGATGTTCCCGACCTGGCCGAGGTAGGCATGCACGCCGGTGTCCTCGAGGAGACCTTCCATCGCCCGCTCGTGAACGCCGTCGTCCTCGCGAGCAGCGTAATCGCGGTCGACTACACCATGTTGCCGGCGATGAACCTCTACAAGCCGCCCTGGAAGTACCCGGCGGCCACGCTCGCGAAGGACTACGGTAACCACCTCGTCTATGGTCTGGCCGTCGCCGGCGCCTACCGCGCACTCGACCGATTGTTCGAGGGAGGAGAGATTCGATGAACGACTCGTACAACTACGAGCACTTCTGGCTCAAGCACTTCCTGACCGACCTCGTCAACTCGGCCAAGGGCGCCGGTCTGCGTCCGGGAGCCGAAGCCCCCGACTTCGAGCTCGAGTCGACCGACGGGAGCCGCGTCCGGCTCGGCGACCTGCGTGGGCGACCCGTCCTGCTCCATTTCGGCAGCGGCACCTGACCGATCACCACCGGCTCAGTTGAGCCGCTGAAGAAACTGCACGGCTGGTACGGCGACCGCGTCCAGTTCTACGAGGTCAGCGTCCGC
>JACDCN010000174.1 GCA_013817555.1 Actinomycetota bacterium | reverse complement strand
GGACTGGTGCGCAGAGACGGGTTGGGACAAGAGCGCCCCGGGGCCGGAGCTCCCCGAGAACGTCGTAGCGGGCACACGCGCACGTTATGTCGAGGCGTTCGAGCGGCTCACCGGAGTCTCGTTCGATGCGTATCTCGTGAATCCGGAGGTCGTCCTAGGGTGAGAGCGACGGTCCTGGTGCGGCCCAAGGAGGGAATCCTCGATCCACAGGGCGAAGCCGTCCAAAGCTCGCTGGAGAAGCTCGGCTTCGCGGTGGGGAGCATTCGCGTCGGGCGGGTGATCGACATCGAGCTCAGTGCCGAGGATCACGCGTTCGCTCGAGAAGAAGTCGAGCGCATGTGCTCGGGGCTCCTCGCAAACCCGCTGATCGAGAGCTTCGAGATCCGGCTGGACGAGGCGTGACGGAGCGTCCGGTCGTCGCCGTCGTCGTCTTCCCCGGCTCGAACGACGATCGGGACGCGGCCTGGGCGCTCGGCGCGTTGGGTGCGGACCACGTTTTCGTCTGGCACGAGGAGCAAGAGCTTCCCGAAGCAACGGGAGCGGTGATTCTTCCCGGAGGATTTTCCTACGGCGACTACCTCCGCTGCGGCGCCATCGCGAGCGTGGCTCCTGCGATGGACGCCGTGCGCCGTTTCGCCGCGTCAGGAGGCCCGGTGCTCGGCATCTGCAACGGCTTCCAGATCCTCTGCGAGGCCCGGCTCCTCCCCGGAATCCTCCGTCCGAACCGACAGCTCGAGTTCGTCTGCCGCGACACGACGGTACGCGTCGAAAGCGCTACGACACTCTTCACGCGCCGTTGCGAGCCCGGCCAGGAGCTCGTCCTCCCGGTCAAGCACGGTGAAGGCGCCTGGCATGCGGACGAGGTTCAGTTCGTCCAGCTGGCGGCGCGAGGCCAGATCGTGCTCCGCTACGGGAACGACGTGAACGGCTCGCTCGGCAACGTCGCCGGCGTCGTCAACGAGGCCGGCAATGTCATGGGGCTCATGCCTCATCCCGAGCACGCGGTGGATCCCCTCCTCGGATCCGCGGACGGAGGGCTCCTGCTTGCGGCGCTCGTCGATGCAGCTGCCGAGCACGCGCTTATCGCGGCGTAGGAGAGCGCATACAGGGGAGCACACCAAGCTTGGTTCTGGTGGGAAGAGTCCGCGGCCGCGAAGCGGACGCCTCCAGGGATGTTCGCGCGATCGGATCCGCGCGAGCGGACTCCGATCTTGCGCCTAGAAGCCCAGCGCTTCCCCCAGCACGGGCGCACGCTCGAGCGCCGCCCGCAGCCGCTCGAGATCGCGCGCCCGCATTGTGACGGGACCGCGTCTGGCCGATCCCTCGGTCTTGTACGCGAAGCGAATCAGGCGCTCTCCGCTTCGCGTCTCGAGCAGCTGCACGACGACTGAGAACCGCTTCTCGCCCGCCCGCTGAGGCACCGTGACCTCCTCGACCACTTCCGCCGCTCCCCACGGAGTCGACGCCGTCTGCGGCTTCTTCTTCACCGTCGCCCGCACCTTTGTCTCCGCCACCGCCATCGCCACCGAGCCTAGGCGGGAACCGAGCACAGAGGGGAAACGTCTCTGTCAAGAAACCGTCACAACGGTCGAGTCGTGCGTGCTCCGCGATCGGCCGAGCTCGACCCCTAGATGCTTGATCGGGAATTCACGGCGGACCGGATGACGGCCACGACACTTCGCCGGATCGCCACCCTCCCTCGTCGTCCAGGCTTACCAGCCTGCACGACGAGTGAGTGCGTCGCCCGGCTTGGTCGTGACCGCCCCCGGCTGCGCGCCAATTCCCGATCAAGCATCTAGGCAGCGTCTTTTGCCGGCTCGTCCAGCGGCGGTGCATCGGGCGGAGAGGTTTCATCGGCCGACGGCTCTACGGATACCGATGTCTGCCCCTGCGGTGGTCCTTTCCGCTTGCGTCGGCGTCGGCGGGACTTGCGGGCGGTGAGCTTGGGAGCCGGGAGGTTGTCGGCGAGGGCGTTCGCGATGTCGCCGATCGTGCCGAGCTCCTCGCGGGCATTGTCGAGCGCGGCGTTCGCCCGTGGTGTGTAGCCGTCCGCAGACGCGAGCAGTGCAGCTCCGACCGCGAGGGGCATCGACACGGCAACCTGGACGAGCCGGTTGACGTTCTCCTCGTGGCGGTAGCCGCGCGAGTTCGCCGCCGCCCCGAGTAGTCGTTTGGCTTCCGGGAACTCTGTCGAGACCCGTCGATCCTGCACCTTGCGGGTGGCGCGGGCGAGCTTCCACGTCCAGCGGGCGAGGATCTGGTCGGGCGCGGCCGCTTTGCCGTCTCCGACGGCGCGGAGCAGCACGCGCACGCCCGCCGAACGGTCCTTTTCCCAGGTCGGAGCTTGAGTGACCAGCGTGACGAGGTCGTCGAAGTCGGCTCGTTCGACAGGAGTCGCCACCCGGTCGAGCAGCGCAGTTATCCGTAGCCGGCGGTTGGGGTTCTCGGCCGCGCAGGCGGAGAGGAACTGCTCGAGTGCGCCTTTGCTCGCGCGGCCTTCCACGAACTTGCGCGCGAATTCGGCGCGTTGGTCGAAGCGGATCTGGCGCCCTGCGATCGTGGCCCAGAACCGCTGCTCGTCCTCGTCCAGGTACTTCGGGTCGATGCGCTGCCACTCACGTTGGATGACGCCGAGACGACGAGCGACATCAGGAGTGACCGGGACGAGCCACGGAACCGGCGAGAGCTTGCGGCGGGCGCGCCGTTGCTGCCGGCGGCGAGGCGCCGGGGTGACGCGGGCGCCTTCGCGGTAGAAGTCGGCGTCGAGCAGGGCGTGGAGTGAAATGACCCGGTCGTTGTGGGTGGATGCTTTGGGGACGAAATCGACGACGACGCCCGCCTCCTTGCGCGGATGGATGCGCATGATGCGCCCGATTCGCTGTTGGTAGACGCGGCGCGAGGCCGTCGGCGCGAGGTGCATGCACACGGTGGCGCGCGGCGAGTTCCAGCCCTCTGCGAGAAGCTGCGCGTTGATCAGAACGTTGATCTCGCCGCGTTCGTACGCCGCTAGCGTCTCCGCCAGACGCGCGGGCGGGGTCTTTCCGGAGACCGCTTCCGTCTTCAACCCGGCGGCTCGGAACTCCTGCGCGAGGTTGTAGGCGTGGTCGACGCCGGCGGCATAGACGATTCCCGGCGTGGTGCCGAAGCGCTCGCGATAGAGGCTCGCCGCGGCTTGGTTCAGGGCCTCGTGGTCGAGAGCGGCCGCGAGGGCGCGCTCCTCGAAGTCGCCGCCGATTATCGGAACGGAGTTGATCGCTGCCGCGGGCGGCACGCGCATGCAGCGAAGCGGAGCGATGAGGCCACGTCTCGCGGCGTCCGCCAGGGGCAGGTCGTCCACGGAGGCCGGGAAGACGTCGGAGACCTGCTTAGCGATGAGCTGCTCCGTCGCCGTCATCCCGATGTACAGCGGCTCGTGGAACGCGCGGATCGCAGCGCTCGTCTTCTCCCCGAGCGCCGTATGCGCCTCGTCGCAGAGAACGAAGTGGTACACGTCTGCGTCGAGCTCGCCCCCGTGGCGTGCGAACCAAGCGTAGGTCTGGATCGTGATCGGGTTTTCGCGCGGCGCGCGAGCTCCTTTGAGGACGGCGTCCGTGAAGCGGTCGGCGTAGCCCTCGGTCGTGAGATCGCGCGTGAACTGGGAGACGAGCAGGCGGCGGTGCGTAAGGATCAGGATGCCGAGCCGTCGCGCAGCCTCGACGAAGCCGGCCGCCGCAATCGTCTTCCCTGACGCAGTGGGATGGCGGAACCGATATCGGCGTGCCGCGCCCGGGTCGGCGCCCTCGAACTCGGGCTCGAGCTCCTTCTCTTCTACGAAGCCGGCGTCGAAGTCGTCCTCGGCGTCCTCGTCGAGCTCGGCTTCGGCGACTACGCCGTTGCCACCCCCGTTCCCGTTGCCGTTCTCCTCGGCGGAGCGTTGGGTGGACGCGATGAGCTCGGCGAGCATCCCGGCGAGGGCGTCCACCTGGTGGCGACGCAGCTCGGTTCCGCTCGCCGTTCGAGGCAGGTCCTCGGTCAGGACCCGCTCGAGTCCGAGCATGAGCCCATACCGGACCTTCCACCGAGGCGAGGGCTCGGAAAGGCCTGCCTCCATCTCCTCGAGCGCGTGATTCAGCGCGGCCCGACGCGCGGTGCCGGGTGCGAGCGCCACAGTGGGCTCCTCGTCTGGGGTCAGGAAGGGCTCGCCGAACCAGGCCTCGGCACGGCCGGCTGCCGCGGTCAGATCCTCAGGTGTGTCCGACGTCAGCGTCGGGGAAGTCGTCGCTTCGTGCATGTGCGCAGCACGTACTGCGGTGCCGCTCCTTCCGAGAGTTGACGCCCGCCTGTTATCCGGCGAGCGGTACCGCCAAAGCATACCTCAGGCTTCGGGGGACTACACGGTTATGCGGTCGTCGCGACGAGATCTGCGAGGGGCCGACCGACCACTCGCTGCGAGACACCTGTCTGGTCGAGGTGCTTCGTAATGCCGCCGAGCCAGAACGGATACCCGGCGCCGAGGATGAGGCAGGCGTCCACGTCGGCCGCCTCCTGAACCACGCCTTCCTCGAGGATGTGACGCACCTCGTCTGCAACCGCCTCGAGCACCGAGTCGTGGATCTCCTCGACCGTGCGCGGCGCATTCTCGCGGAGGACGATCTCGTGCTTGCCCTCGGCAAAGTTGTCCAGTGTCTGCGAGAGCGGGTAGCGGTCCGGGTAGGCGTCGTGAAGCGTGTGCAGGACGTGATTCGCGACGCGCGGGCCGACCATCTGCAGGAGAACGGAGGGCGCCATTGGCAGCCCGAGGCGGAGCACCGCCTCGTCGGTCTCGTCGACCGAGTTCCCGTGCTCGAGCGCGTCCATAAGCACGGTCGTCGTCCTGCTCAGAAGTCTGTTCACGACGAAGGCCGGCGCATTACGGACGAGCACCCCGCGCTTGCGCAGCTTCCCGGTCACGTCCCAGGCGGTCGCGAGGGTGACGTCGTCGGTCAACGGAGTGCGCACGAGCTCGACGAGCGGGAGGATCGCGACAGGGTTGAAGAAGTGCATCCCGACGACGCGTTCCGGATGCTCGAGGTCGGCGCCCATCTCGGTCACCGATAGGGAAGACGTGTTCGTCGCGAGCACGCACTCCGGC
>JACDCN010000173.1 GCA_013817555.1 Actinomycetota bacterium | reverse complement strand
CAGCGGGAGCAACGGGGCGTCTGGGCGTTCTACAGCCTCGACCGCGACGGCCTCGAGCGCGCGGCGAGCGTCCTCGATCTGAAAGGAGCGGCGATATGAGCACGGACCTGCGAGAGCACGTACGCGAGCGCTACGCGGAAGCGGCGCGTGGCCTGTCGGAAGGACATGGCTGCGGGTGCGACTGCGAGAGCATCGGTTGCTGCGGCGACGAGCCGACAACTCTTTTCGGTCGTGGCCTCTACGACTCCGAGGAGCGCATCGGCCTTCCCGAGGACGCGGTGACCGCCAGCCTCGGGTGCGGGAACCCAGTGGCTGTCGCGGAGCTGCGCAAGGGTGAGACCGTCCTCGACCTGGGCTCGGGTGGCGGCATCGACGTCCTGCTCTCCGCGCGCCGGGTCGGACCGTCGGGAACTGTCTATGGCCTCGACATGACGGACGAGATGCTTGCGCTAGCTAAGCGGAACGCCGGCAAGGTGCGCGCCGAGAACGTCCACTTCCTCAAGGGCCTGATCGAGGCGATCCCCCTCCCTGCCGAGAGCGTCGACGTCGTGATCTCGAACTGCGTCGTGAATCTGTCGACCGACAAGCGCTCGGTCTACGCCGAAATCCAGCGAGTGCTCCGCCCTGGAGGGCGAGTCGGGATCACCGACATCGTGGCCGAAGACCGACTCTCGCCTGAAGACCGCGCCGAGCGTGGCAGCCACGTCGGCTGCATCGCCGGCGCCCTCTCGGAGCGCGAGTATCGGGAAGGCCTCGAAGCGGTCGGGCTCGTCGACATCGAGGTGGAGTTCACGCATCGCGTCGCCGAAGGCATGCACGGCGCGATCGTCAGAGCCCGAAAGCCCGCTTAGCGTTTCAGCAGATCCCTGCGAGCGGCCAGCGCCCCGAGGATCCGGTCGATGTCCTCCTCCACGTTGTAGAGGTGAAGCGAGATGCGGAGGTTCGCGTCTCGCTCCGACGTGACGATCCTCTCGCGCTGGAGCTCCTCGACGAGGGCATGCGCGTCGGTCGAGGCGACGCACACGAGCGGGCCGTACTCTCCGTTTCCACGAGGCGTGGCGACCGTCGCCTCGAGCTCGTCTAGCCCTTCGAGCAGCCGGTCGGCGAGCCTCTTGACATGTGCCTCGATCGCCTCCTCCCCGACCTCTTCGACGATCTTCATGCCAGCGAGACCCGCGTAGATGTTCGGCACCGGAGGCGTTCCCGCGTCGAAGCGCCGGGCGTCCGCAGCCGGGGAATAGTCGGAGATGTCCATGCGGAAGATGTCCTCGTCCGCGAACCAGCCCGTCTGCGTCGGCATAAGCCGCTCGTGCAGATCGCGGCGTACGAACATGAACGCGAGACCGGATGACGCGAGCAGGTACTTGACCGTGCCCGAGGTGAGCAGATCGACGCCGAGGGCTCGCACGTCGAGGGGGATCGCGCCGGCGGCCTGGTAGCTGTCCGCGAGACAGAGTGCTCCCTGCTCGTGGGCGAGGCGCGCGATCTCGACCACGTCGAGTCGGTATCCCGTGCGGTACGAGATCGCCGTGCAGCAGACGAGCGCTGTTTGCTCGTCGATCACCTCGGCGAAACGCTCGACGGGGATCCGACCGTCCGGGTCGGGGCGCACATGGACAACCTCTGCGCCTCGAAGCTCCTGCGCGTGAGCGATCTGGCCCACGGTCGGGAACTCGAACTCGGAGATGACGATGCGGTTTCGCCCGGGCTCCAGTGGAAGCGCGCTGATCAAGCCGCTGACTCCCTGCGAGACGGACGTGTTGACGGCCACCTCGTCCGGCTCCGCGCTCACCAGCCGGGCGAACGAAGCCCGTGCCGCATCGGCCCGCTCGACCCAGTGCTCCCACTCCGCGCCATGCTCGTCCCACCCGGCAAGGTACTCCTCGTACGCGCGCCGGACGTCGACCGAGAGCGCGCCTTGCGAGCAGGAGTTCGCGTACGTCGTGTGCTCGAAGATCGGGAAGCGCGCTCGGATGCCGGCTCCGACCCCTTGTGACACTGTGTCACTTGGCATCATCGGCCGAGGTATGCCTTCCGCAGCTCCTCGTGCTGGAGCAGCTCGGACGCTTTTCCCTCGAGCACGATGCGCCCCGTCGAGAGGACGTACCCGCGATCCGCGATCGAGAGCGACACGTTCGCATTCTGCTCCACGACGAGGAGCGCGACACCCGCGCCGTGCACCTGCTGGATGATCTCGAAGCTCCGCTCCACGAGAATCGGGGCGAGGCCCATCGACGGCTCATCCATCAGGAGCAGCTTGGGCCGGGCCATGAGCGCGCGCCCCATGGCCACCATCTGTTGCTCCCCGCCGGAGAGCGTCCCCGCGAGCTGCTTGCGACGTTCCGCGAGCAGCGGGAAGAGCGCGTACACGCGATCGAGATCCCCCGAGAGGTCGGCGCGCGGGCGCAGATATGCGCCCATCTCGAGGTTCTCGAGCACCGTCATCGGGCCGAAAAGCCGGCGGTTCTCCGGAACGATCGCCATCCCGCGCTCGATGCGACGCGCGGTGGTGAAGCGGGTGACGTTCTCGCCGGAGAAGACGACCGAGCCCGAGCGCGGGGGAACGACTCCCAGGATCGTCTTTAACGTCGTCGACTTTCCGGAGGCATTCCCGCCGAGGAGGCAGACGAGCTCGCCCTCCGCCACCTCGAGGTTGACGTCCTGGAGGATGTGCATCTGTCCGTAGTAGGTGTTGATGCCCTCGAGCCGCAGCAGCGGCTGGGGCTTTCCGTTCGCGTTCGTCACTTCCGCTCCGCCGCCGACGTCCCCAGATACGCCTCCACGACCCGGGGATCGGTCGCGACCTCGCCGAACGTTCCCTCCGCGATCTTGATGCCGTGGTCGAGCGCGACGACGCGGTCCGAGATCCCCTCGACGACGTGCATGTCGTGCTCGATGACGAGGATCGTGTAGCCGCCTTCCTCGCGGAGCCGGCCGATGAGCTCCGTCATCTCGTGCGTCTCGACCGGGTTCATGCCTGCGGCGGGCTCGTCGAGCAGGAGCAGCCGTGGCTTGGCGGCGGTCGCGCGGGCGATCTCGAGGCGGCGACGATTCGCGTAGGAGAGGCTGTAGGCGGGTTGACGCCAGCGGTAGCCGACGAGCCGGTCGCCAAAGAAGGCGAGCCGCTCCTCGGCAAGCTGCTCGATCTCACGCTCCTCGCGCCGCATGCCCGGCGTGCGTAGGACGGAGCGCACGACACCTGCGCGCGTATGGCCGTACGCGGCAGCCATGACGTTCTCTTTCACGGTCATGTTCAGGAACAGGCGCAGCGTCTGGAACGTGCGGGCGATGCCGCGGCGGGCGATCTGGTGGGGATCCAGGCCGAGTACCGATTTCCCCTCGAACAGAATCTCGCCCGCCTCGGGTGGATAGACGCCGGTGATGACATTGAAGAGCGTCGTCTTGCCGGCTCCGTTCGGACCGATGACGCTCACGACCTCACCCTCCCAAACGGTGAGGTCGAGCCCGTCGAGGCATCTGACACCCCCGAACGCGAGCGAGAGGCCGCGCACCTCGAGCAACGGCGCTCGCTCCTCGGCCATCAGTTCGGCGGCCACCTACTAGACGATCTCCACGCGTTGCTTGCCGAAGAGGCCCTCCGGCCGGTACGCCATCAACCCGACGAGCATGCCGCCGATGAGAACGAAACGCGCCACTGCCGGCTGCGAGACCAGGAGGTTCGCCCATACGCACGCCGCCAGATAGAGAACGGGGACAAGCCCCACCAGCCGCCAGAGGTGGCTGCGGACGAGCGTCAGTCCGAGAACCGATGCGACCAGCGCGATGTAGGCCAGCCTTCCGAGCCATCCAGTCGGAAGCCCGTCCCCCGTGAGGATGTTCTGCGGCAGGAGCACCCACGAGTCGACGAGCCGGTCGATGCGAGAATCGCCGAAAGTGGCTCCTCCGACGAGGGACGGCCGCGCCTGCTCGGCGATCTCGTGCACGGCGAAACCGAAGACGACGGTCGAGCCGAGCACGGCGATCGGCTGCCACCAGGGACGCAGCAACGCGATGAGCGCGATCGCGACGACCCCGTAGAAGATCCAGCTCGCGTTGTCGGCATCGTTCAGCGCCTCCAGCAAGCCGTTGATCAGCACCGCGCCCACCGTCACGCCGACCAGGCTGCCCGCGCCGCCGAGGACGACCATTGCATACAGGGTGATCAGCAGAACGAGGTCGAAGTTCGCGGGAAATACTGCGCCCTGGACGGGAGCGTAGATCGCCCCGGCGACGCCCGCGATGCCGGCGCCCACCGCGAACCCCATCAGCTTCAGACGGCTCACGGGCATCGTCATCAGCTCAGCCGCCAACTCGTCCTCGCGTAGCGCTCTCCAGGCGCGACCGGTTCGCGACTGGTTCAGGAGGTACAGGAACGAGATGATCACGACGAACGCGATGAGGGCGACATAGAAGTAGCCGTCGAGCGAGGTGACCTGGCGACCGAAGAACTGGAGCGGATAGATGTCCGAGATCCCGTTCGGCCCCCGCGACCACGAGGCGTTGATGAGGACGACCAGCCAGAGCTGGAGGAAGAAAAGCGTCACGATTGCGAGGTAGTCGCCGACGAGCCGGCGAGACGGAAGCCCGACGAGGAAGCCGCTGACCGCGACGGCAACCGCGATGACCGGAATGGCGATGGCTGCGTCCCAATAGCGGCCCGCGTACTCGGACGCGACCGCCGCGTACAGGTAGGCGCCGATCCCGAAGAAGGCGACGTAGCCGAGGTCGAGGAGGCCCACCCACCCGACCGCGACGTTCAGACCGAGTGCGAGCAGCACGAAGACGAGCGTGTCGATCCCGACCTGCATCAGGTACGCCGAGTCGACGAACAGCGGGAAGACCGCAAACGGAACGACGAGCGCGACGAGCTTGACAGCGGCGGGCACTCGCTCGATCGCGTCCTGCGCTCGGGCAAGAGGCGAGCGGGCGCGACGCTCCTCCGCGCTCGCGACCCACTCGTCGACGCCGATCCGCGGCTGCTCGGGACCTTCGCTCAGGCTCAAACCTTCTTCACCTCCGGCTTGCCGAAGATCCCCTGTGGGCGCACGATCATGAACACGATCAAGATGAGGAAGACGACCAAGTCGCTGAACGCACTCCCGAGTCGCCCACGC
>JACDCN010000017.1 GCA_013817555.1 Actinomycetota bacterium | reverse complement strand
GCCTTCGTGCGAGCAGAGCTGGTCTCGGCAGCGATGTCCGCAATCAGCCCACTCCGCACCTCAGGACCGTCGGCAGGGGCGACCGCCGCGAGCACCCGCGGTTCCTCAGGAGCCGAAGCCCCAGCCGGAGCAGAAGTCGCAATCGGAGTAGGCATGGGAGCGAGTGCTGTCTCCGAGACCGTGACCGGCGGCGCCTCCGCGGTGGGCAGCTCGGGAGCCGGCGGCGGAGTCGCAGGCGGCGGAGCTGGTGCGGGCGGCGCCGCGGACGCCGGGGGAGGTATGGGGGCAGCCCGCGGCGGAAGCAGGGACAGCGGATCCACGTACGTGCCTTCGTCGCCGATCCTGACCCCCAGGTGGACGTAGGGAACCTCGTGCTCGACGGTGCCGGACGGACCCGCCTCGGCCACCGAGCCGCCCTCCGCCACAAGTTCGTCGCGCTTCACAAGGAGCGGCCCGAGATGGGTCAACGAGACCTTGTGACCATCCGCGGCGAGGATGGTGACCGTGAGCCCGCTCGTCGGAACCTGCCCGGCGAATGCAACCTTGCCGGAGACGGGGGCACGAACCATTCGAGTGCCGCCGAGAGCGACGTCGACACCTCGGTGCTGTCCGCCCGCATAGGGGTTGTCGCCGAGCGAGAACTCACGGAGGACGTCGCCGTCCGCCGGCCAGGCCCAAGCTTGGGCGCCCGACGCGGTGGTGAGCGTCCACGCGGTCGCTGACAAGACGATCGTAAGCGTTTTCGTTGCCCGAAAAGCAAACACCAGTCGAGAGTAGCGGCTCCCTCGGAGAGGGACAACGCAATTGACAGAGTTGTTACAGAGAGGAGCGGTAGAGGGCGTTCCGCGGTGCTCCGGTGAGGCGCGCGACGAGATCGACCGCTTGTCGCCGCGGGATTCCGGCCACGACGAGCTCGGCAACCGCTGTCAGGGCGCCGTCGTCGATCCCCGCTGCTCCGTCCGGGCGCCGGTCGGCAACCTCCCCGAGAACGATCGTGACCTCGCCCTTGGGCGGCTCGCCGAAGCGGTCGGCGAGCTCACTCAGCGTCCCCCGCACTACCTCCTCGAAGCGCTTCGTCAGCTCTCGGCACACGGCCGACGGGCGCGTGGGCATCCGCCGAGCGAGCGCCGCCAGTGACGCCGGCAGCCGACGGGGCGACTCGAACGCGACGATCGCGTGCGGCCAGTGGGCGACCTCCTCGGCGAGCACCTGAAGCTCTCGAGCGCGCCGCGGCAGGTATCCGAGGAACTGATAGCGACCCGTCACAAGTCCGCTCGCAACGACGGCGGTCTCGACGGCGGACGGCCCTGGCAGCACCGTGACGGGTATCGCCGTCGCCACGGCCGCCGCCACGAGCCGTGCCCCAGGGTCGTTGACGCCTGGGAGACCCGCATCGGACACGAGTGCGACTCGTTCTCCACGCTTCAGTCGGGTGACGATCTCGTCCGTCCGCGCCGCCTCGTTGTGCCGGTGGTAGCTGAGAACCCGCGCCTCGATCCCGTGTCGCCGGAGCAGAACGCGCGTGTGCCGGGTGTCCTCGCAGAGAACGAGATCGGCCTCACGCAACTCCGCGAGCACGCGGAGCGTGATGTCGTCGAGATTCCCGATCGGGGTGGCGCAGACCGCTAGCGGCACGGAGCGTCGCCTACCGGGCTCCGTCGAGAGCCTCGAAGCCGATCAGCCCGGCTCCGACCAGGCCCGCGTCGCCCCCGAGCTCGGCGGGAAGCACTCGGATCGTCGCATCGGCGGGTGCGAGCGCCTCCCGGCGAGCCGCCTCTCGTGCGGGTCCGAGAACGAGCTCGCCCGCCGCCTCGCCGAAGCCCCCACCGATGAGGACGAACTCCGGATCGAAGAGATTCGCGAGGGAACCGATCGCAGCCCCGAGAAACCTGCCGATCTCGGCCAGACGAGCTCGCGCCGCACCGTCCCCCTCCCGAGCTCGCTCGACCAGCATTCGCGCGTCCGCATCCGGCCCCCAGAGCTCCTGCGCCGCGCGGTCTGCCGCCGTCCCGGAGCACAGCGCCTCCACATGCCCGTGGCCATGACAGTTGCCCTGACAAGGGGGCCCGTTCGCCGAGACGACCATGTGCCCGATCTCGGCCCACCCCCGATACATGCGGTCGTCGAGGATCATGCCGCCGCCGACGCCGGTCCCGAGCGTGAGCAGAACGAGGTTCGAGGTTCCCCGCCCCGCGCCGAGCTTCCACTCGGCCAACGTCGCCGCGTTCGCGTCGTTCTCAACGCCGACGGGAAGGCCGAAGCGCTCGCGCGCGTGCCCGGCGAGATCGAAGTCGTCGAACGGCAGGTTGGTCGCGCGGAGGACGCGTCCCGTGCGGCGATCGAGGTTCGCCGGAACGCCGAACCCGATCGCCCCTATCGTCTCCTCGAGGACCTCCTCGACCGCGCCGTCGAGCGCCCGCAGCACGTCTTCCTCCGAGGTCCCGGGGCTCCCGGCCTCATATCGCGTATGGATCGCTCCCTCCCGGTCGACGACGCCGGAGCGGATCTTCGTCCCGCCAACGTCGACTCCGATGACGAGGGGAGTGGCCACGGCCGCGGGCTACCATAGCGCCCCGGATGGCCGAGGGAGAAAAGCCCTACCGACGGTACCGCGGTGGCCGCGTCAAGGGCAGAGTCCCTCTCGACAAGGGCCGACGAGCGGCTGCCGAACCTGCGCGCGGGCAGGAGAAGCCACCCCGTCGCCGGCGATGGGGTCTCTGGATCGTTCTGGGCATCGTGGGCCTGCTCGCGCTCAGCGTCGTCTGGGGAGTGCTCGGCTACCTGTCCTTCGCAAGCGGGATCGACGAGGCCAACCAGCGTCTTCCACGCCGCGCGGAAGCTCGGCTGGCCGAACATGACGGATCACTCCTCTCCGACCCGGCCACGATCCTTGTCATCGGAACGGATGGGGGCAAGGCTCCCGGCCGCGGCGACGCGCGGCGCTCGGACTCGCTCCTGCTCCTGCGCACGGATCCCGGAAAGCACCGGCTCTCCTACCTGTCCATCCCGCGAGACCTGCGTGTCGACATCCCCGGTTATGGCTCGGGCAGAATCAATGCGGCGAACCAGATCGGCGGGCCGGCGCTCACGCTCGCGACGGTGCGCGGGCTAACCGGGCTCTCGATTCATCACGTCGCCGTCTTCGACTTCGACGGCTTTCGCGAGCTCATCGACGCACTCGGCGGGGTCGATGTGAACGTGCCGAAGCCGATCCTTTCGAACAAGTTCGACTGCCCATACAAGCCGGCGCGCTGCCGCGAATGGGCGGGTTGGCGCTTCGCGAAAGGGACGCAGCACTTGGACGGCAGGCGGGCACTCGTCTACGCACGGATTCGTACCAACCAAAACAACGCGGCAGACAACGACCTGACCCGTGGCAGCCGCCAGCAGGCAGTCGCAGATGCCGTCGGCGACAAAATCGCCGGTCCTGGGACGTTCGTCCGGCTTCCGTTCATCGGCGACTCGCTGGCCGCGCCGCTCGTCACCGATCTGTCGGCCTGGGAACTCGCCCAGCTCGCCTGGGTCCGGTTCCGCGCGGACTCGAGCAGGTCACTCCACTGCCGGCTCGGCGGAGATCCGTCGTCCTTCGGCGGCGAGTCGGTCCTGCTCGGGTCCGAGGACAACGTGGCCGTGATCTCGATGTTCGTGCGCCGCACGGCTCCGCTGGCGCCGCCCAAGGGCACGCCCTACGGCGCCGGCTGCACTCGACGTTAGCTCGCTAGTCGCTCGGAGGCGGAGATGTCTTCTTCTCGCTGGCGGGGGCCTTCTCCGCCGGCTTGACCTTGTCCGTGGGCTTGTCGGCTGCGGCGGAATCCCCGTCCTTGTCTTTCCCCCTGCGGCCGTAGTCGGTCGAATAGAAGCCCGATCCCTTGAAGTGCACGGCGACCGGGAAGAGGATCTTCTCCACCGGGCCCTTACCGCAGGTCACGCAGAGCTCAATCGGCGCTTCGGCCATCTTCTGGAAGACCTCGAAGGTGTGCCCGTTCGGGCAACGGTACTCGTAGATCGGCACTAGGCGAAAAGGCTAGATGCTTGGTCGGAGATTGGCGTCCTGAGCAGGTGACTCGCGGTCCGCGTCGATGAGCTCCAGATAGCAGGGCGCGCTCTCGAACGCGGCGAGCCCGCGAGGACGGCCGCGCCGCCGTTGGATACGCCGCCGCCGCGAGCCCGCTGCAAGCGCCGCGGAGGCGCCCACGACACTGCCGAGAACGAAGGTACGGAACCAGCCGCGTCGCTCAACGCCGTCCATGAGCAGATCTTACGATCCACGCGATGGTTGTCTGCACCGTTGGCGATCTCACGCTCGATGTAGTCGTCCGGCTCGCCGGCCCGCTCTCGAGCGGGGGCGACACGAATGCGGAGATCCAGCTCTCCCCTGGCGGACAGGCGGCCAACGTCGCGGCGTGGGCGGCGGCGCTCGGCGCGCGCGCGCGGTTTCTCGGCAAGCGTGGGAACGACGAGCCGGGACGGCTGGCGCTCGCCGGACTCGAAGCCATCGGAGTCGAGGTTCTCGGTCCTATCGAGGGACGAAACGGAGTCATCTGCGCGCTTGTCTCGCCCGACGGCGAGCGCTCGATGGCAGCCGATCGGGGAGCGGCTGCGACGCTTCGTCCGGAGGAGATCGACCCCGTCTGGCTCGAGGGCTGCAACCACCTCTTCGTGTCCGGCTACGCGCTCCTTCGCGAGCCGACGCGAAGCGCGGCGCTGATTGCCGTCGAGCTCGGCCGCACGCAAGGTGCCGAAATCAGCGTTGATCTCGCGACTTGGAGCGCGATCCGCGAGGCCGGGGCAGCGGAGTTTCGAGACGCGGTGGCGACGGTCGCGCCTGACGTCGTCTTCGCCAATGAGTCCGAGTTGGAGATCTTCGGTGAGCTGCTCCCGGACACGCATTGGATCGTGAAGCGGGGAGCTCGCGGCTGCTCCTTCGGCGAGAACGATCTCCCCGCCCTGCCCGTCGAACGCGTCGTCGACACGACGGGAGCGGGAGACGCGCTCGCCGCCGGATGGATCGTCGGAGGGCCCGAGCTCGCTCTGGAGGCCGCCGCCAGGTGCGTGCAGCGCCTCGGAACGATGCCGTAGCCTGCCGCCCGTGGATCCGCTGGTCGACATCGCCGAGGAAGTACGCGACGCGCTCGACGCAGGCGGGCCGGTCGTCGCACTCGAGACCACGCTGGTCGCGCACGGCTTCCCCGCGCCGGACGGCGTCGAGGTCGGTCTCGCGAGTGAGGCCGCGGTGCGCTCGGCCGGGGCGGCGCCGGCGACGATCGGGGTGCTCGACGGCCGCATCCGCGTAGGCCTCGGGCCGAGCGAGCTCGAGCGTTTCACGCCGGAGGCGCGCAAGGTGGGCCCGCGCGACCTTGCGGCGTGCGCCGTGCAAGGCGCTGTCGGCGCAACGACCGTTGGCGGCGCGCTGGCGGTGGCAGGATGGGTCGGCATTCCGTTTCTCGGCACCGGTGGGATCGGCGGAGTGCACCGCGGGTTCCCCTCTCCGCTGGACGTGTCCGCCGACATTCCCGCTCTCTCGCGGACGCCCGCGCTTGTCGTTTCCTCCGGCGTGAAATCGCTTCTCGACGTGCCCGCGACAGTCGAGCTCCTGGAGTCGGTCGGCGTGCCGGTGCTCGGCTTCCGCACGGACACGCTGCCACTCTTCTACTCGGCAGAAGGTGGGCCGCCCGTGCCGCAGCGGGTCGAGGAAGCAGCCGAGGCCGCGCAGATCGCGTGGGCGCACTGGGCGCTCGGGGGCGCGGGCCTCCTGCTCGCCAACCCCCCGCCCGAGAGCCTGGACGTCGAGAACCTGATCGATTCGGCCTTGTCCGAGGCAGCGGCCGCGGGCGTGTCGGGACAGGCGGTGACACCGTTCGTGCTGTCGTTCCTCCACGAGCGGAGCGGCGGCCGAACGCGCGAGGTCAACCGCGCGCTGATCGTCGAGAACGCGCGGCTGGCAGGCGAGACCGCGGTAGCCTTCGCCGCCTTGTGAGCCTCTACGACGACGTCAAGGAGCTGTCGCTCGAGATCGAGGATTACACTCTCGAAGGTCTGGAGCTGCAGGCGCGAAGCGACTTCCTCCGCAAGACGACGGTCGTCCACTTGCGCAGTGGAGGCGAAGAAGGGATCGGCGAGGACGTCACCTACCACGGCGAGGAGCACGATTTCTCGCAGAAGCTCGGCCCCGTGTTCCCGCTGGCCGGCTCATGGACGCTGCACACGTTCTCCCAGCACCTGGGCACACTTCCGCTCTTCCCCCAAGAACCGGAGCAGCACGCGTACTGGGACTACCGCCGCTGGGCGTACGAGAGCGCGGCGCTCGACCTCGCGTTGCGCCAGGCCAGAGTCTCTCTCGGCAAAGCCGTGGGACGCGAACCGCAGCCCGTTGCGTTCGTCGTCTCGATGGGCCTGGGATCCCCTCCCTCGACGGAGCGCTTCCATTCCTGGCTCGGCCTCTACCCGAAGCTGCGCTTCAAGCTCGACGCAAATCCGGAGTGGTCGGACGAGCTGATCGAGGAGCTAGCCGCCACCGGAGCGGTCGACTCGGTCGACTTCAAAGGCCAGTACCGCGGCACGACCGTCGACTCGCCGCCCGACGCCGCGCTCTATCAACGGGTCGCCGAGGCGCTCCCGGATGCGTGGCTCGAGGATCCAGGCCTGACGCCGGAAACGGAGAACGTCCTCGATCCGCATCGTGATCGCGTCACATGGGACGCGATCATCCACTCGGTCGAGGACATCGAAGGCCTGCCCTGGCCGCCGAAAACCGTGAACGTGAAGCCGTCCCGCTTCGGCTCGGTCGAGCGGCTCTTCGCGGCGTACGACTACTGCGAGGCGCAGGGGATCGGCGCGTACGGCGGAGGCCAGTGGGAGCTGGGGCCCGGTAGGGGCCAGATCCAACTCCTGGCCTCGCTCTTCCATCCCAGCACGCCCAACGACGTGGCCCCGCGCGCGTTCAACATGGAGCCGAAGGCGGGGCTCCCGGCGAGCCCGCTTCAGGTCGAGCAGCGCAAGACCGGATTTCTCGCGCTTTAGACCTACGCAGCCTGCGCCATGACCGGCGAGGCGCCGAGCCCTGCGAAGATCGCCTGCCCCTCCCGCAGGGCATTCGCGTCGCCGCAGCGGCCGAGTCCGAGAAGGGCGTAGGCCTGCTCGACGACGCTGCCGTACTCGCCCCAGCGCTCCGCTGCCTCCCGATAGAGCGTGGCCGCGTCGTCCAATAGCCCTCGCGCTTCGGCGATTGTCGCTCGCGCTGCCGGGCGTGCACAGCCGTCCCAGGCCGACGCATGCTCCGAGCCGTCGAGGAACGCCTCCGCGAGCTCGAGATCGCCGGCCGCTGCCGCGATCCGTGCAGGCCAAGCCAGGCACAGCGAGCGCCATGTCGGCGCGCCGCCCCGTGTGAGGCTCTCGAGCTCGGACACGCGCTCCAGAGCTGTGGCTACCTCCATCTGCGCTGACGCGACGAGCGCAGCGGTGGCAAGGCCCGGCACGAGGACCTGTGGATCGCCGCTCTCGCGTGCCCGTGGCAGGAGCGCGACTACGTGTCCTCCCGCTTCAGCGAACGATCCGCGGTGCACGAGCACCTCGGCGAGGTGGATGTGCGCGAACACCTCGAGCTGCCCGCCGCCGTGCTCCTCGACCCAGCGCACGACCTCGTCGGCGTCTCGCTCCAGCTTTTCCCAGCTCCCCAGGTGGTAGAGCGCGCGAAGCTGCTCGCCCCGGCACCACATCTCCGCGTAGGTGAGTCCGCGGGCGCGCGCGAAGGCAATCCCTTCATCCCACATCTCCCGTCCCGCTTGCAGGGACTCGAACCAAGCCGTCGCGTCCGCGAGGTTGTTCATGGACACCGCCGTGGCGCGCCCCAGCCCCAGGCGGAGACCGAGATCACGAGCTTCGCGAAGGTCGTCGATGCACCCCGGATCGCCCGCGTACCCGCGGACCGTCGCCCTCGCCTGGACGAGCGAAATGACGTCCTCGATGCCAAGATCGGCCGCGATAGCCAGGCCCTTCTCGAGGAGTGGCGCAGCATCGTCGAAGCGACCGGCAAGGGCGGCACGATGTGCGGCGCTGCCGTACACCGAGACGAGGTCAGATCCCGGCTCCCGCTCGAGAATGGAGATCGCCTCGAGCTCGAGCTCGCGAGACCTTGCCAACTCGCCTTGAGCCCAAAGCGCCGTCGCCAGGTACCGCATCGCCACCCCCGCGGCGTGTGGATCGAGCGCGCGAAAGCTCGCGATCGCCGTCTCCGTCGCCGCGCGACTCTCGTCGACGTCGCCACGCTGACCGAGCACGGGAGCGAGCTTCGAGAGCGCGATTGCTCGGGCCCGCTCGTCGTGCTCGGAGAGCTCGAGCGCACGACGGTAATACGCTTCCGCTGCCTCGGTATCGAGCTGTGTCGCCCTGTCCCCGGCGAGCAGGAGAAACCGCACCAGCTTCTCCTCGATGTCCGGCCGCTCGTCACCTGCGGCCTTAACGAGCTCGAGCGCCTGGCCGTAGTGGTGAACGAGGATCTCGGCGTGGTCCTCGAGCCTCTCCTCGGCGGTCGCCTCCACCCAGTCAGCCACCGCCGCGTGCTTCTCGGCGCGGGGCGATCGCGGAATCTGCTGGTAGGCGACGTCGCGGACGAGCGCGTGCCAAAACGAGAACTCGTCCTCACCTTCGATCGACGAAACGCGCACCGGACGGACGAACTCGCGGCGTACCAGCTCGTTCAAGTTGCGTCGAACCTCGTCACGCTCTCGTCCACCGACCGCTGCCACGGCACCGCTCCAGAAGACCCGACCCACGACGGCGGCATCGTGGACGAGCGCTTTGAGCTCGGGCCGGAGCGTGTCCAGGCGCGCGGCCATCAAGGCTTGGACCGTCTCCGGCACCGTGAGATCCTCGACGCTGCCGCGCTCGGCGAGCATGCGGGCGAACTGCTCGGCATAAAGCGGGTTCCCCCCGGCCCGCTCCAGGAGCACGGACTGCGTCTCGGCGGGAAGGAGCGTGCGGTCGAGGAGGACCTGCAGGAGCCGGCCGGACTCCTCCGTCGAGAGGGGAGCGAGCGAGATCGTGGTCGCGTTGCGCTTTCCGCCTCCCCAGCTCGACTGCCGCTCGAAGAGCTCGGGGCGTGCGGTGCACAGGAGGAACACGGGCACGGGCATACTCCACTCGAGAAGGTGCTCGAGGAACTCGAGCAGCGCTCCATCGGCCCAGTGGAGGTCCTCGACGACGAGTACACACGGTCTTCGCACGGCCATCGCCTCCAGGAACCGCCGCCAGGCGGTGAACGCCTCCTCCCGCCCGACCGCCGCTCCGTCGCCCCCGGCACCGACCAGCGGCCCGAGCCGCGAGCCGAACCATGCGCGCTCCGACTCATCCGGGAAGAGACCTGCGACGGCCTCGTCGAGCTTGGACGCGGCGACGTGCTGGTCGTCCGACTCGAGGATTCCCGCCTCTGCTTTGATGATCTCGCCGAGCGCCCAGAACGTGATTCCCTCCCCGTACGGCAGGCAGCGCCCGTGACGCCACGTGGTGAGCTCGGGCCGGTCGTCGAGACTTGCACGAAGCTCGGTGACGAGGCGGCTCTTGCCGATTCCCGGCTCGCCGACGACGGTGACGAGCTGAACCGACGACTCGCGCTCTGCCCGAAGGAAGGTCTCGAGCAGCAATCTGCGCTCGTGCTCGCGTCCGACGAAGGGCGTGTGAGTCGCCGCCTCCGGTTGGCCGACGCGGCTCCGCGCGTGAATCGCGCGCCAGACCGGGATCGGATCGACTTTCCCCTTTGCCTCGACCGGCTCGAGCGACTCGAACGTGATCGCGCTCTCGGTGGAGCGCATCGTCGCCTCGTCCACGAGCACCGCTCCGACCGGTGCGGCCGACTGCAACCGGGCCGCGGTGTTGACGACGTCGCCTGTCACGATGCCTTCCCCGCGCTCCGGTCGCGCTCCGAGTGCGACGACCGCCTCGCCGGTGGTGACGGCTGCGCGCACGGAGATCTCTAGGCCCTCGGAGCGCAGTTCCTCGATCGTGTCGAGGATTCGGAGCCCGGACCGCACGGCGCGCTCGGCGTCGTCCTCGTGCGCCACGGGAGCGCCGAAGACCGCCATCACAGCGTCACCGATGAACTTCTCCACCGTGCCGCCGAAGCGCTCGATGTCGGCCTTCACACGCTCGTGGTACGGGCGCAGCGTCGCCCGGACATCCTCCGGATCGGCACGGTCGGAGCGGCTCGTGAAGCCGACGAGGTCGACGAAGAGCACCGACACGACCTTGCGCTCCTCACCGACCGGAGCCGCAACCACGAGCGACCCGCCGCACGCGAGGCAGAACCGTGCCCGCTCGGGGTTCTCCTCCCCGCACGCAGGACAGATCAGCACCCGCGGCCGCCTCTACTCGAGGCTCTTCAGGAGCTCGTCCACGGAGATGAGCGGCAGCGACTCGAGCTTCGCGCTCCCCCGCGCTCCTAGCGCGACGGACACCTTGGCGATGGTCACGTCATCGGGCGCCTCGACGATGTTTACGAAGTCGTACGTTCCGAGCGCGGCCCATTGGTGGAGCACCTTCGCCCCCATCTCCTCGACGTCGCGATTGACCTCACGCAGACGGTCGGGGTTCGCGTGGAGCGTCTGGATTCCCTTTTCGGTCAGCGTGGTGAGCATCAGATATGTCGGCATGTCGCTCCTCTCGTCGCTTGCCGAGCGAGCGTAACCGAGCGTCCTGGTCGACGTAGAGGAGCGCCGCTCCGAGGAACACGAGCGGGGAGACGACAATCGAGGCGAGCGTCGCCGCCGCGATCCTCGTATTCTCGGCGAACTCGCGCAGGACGAAGAACAGCGAGGCCTGTGTGAGGAAGACCACGAGCGCCAGCGTCGCCAGGCCCCCGAGCACGTGGACGAGATCCGCCCGTGCCAGCCGAATACCGCGCACCAGAGCGGCGCGCACACCGAGTCCCTCGACCAGCGCGACCGGCACGGCAAGGCCGAAGAGGGACAGCCAGAGCAGCCCTGGAAGAATGAAGAGCGCTGCGAGGAACGGAAAAGGAACGAAGACCAGCACCCCGATCGCGTACGCCACGACCGCGTTCCGGCTTCGCAGCGGCGTCTCTGTCACGAGC
Source organism: Actinomycetota bacterium (assembly GCA_013817555.1). GTDB lineage: Bacteria > Actinomycetota > Thermoleophilia > Gaiellales > Gaiellaceae > GMQP-bins7. The sequence goes on along the minus strand of JACDCN010000017.1, from coordinate 4,992 downwards.
GAGCAGGCGACGACATAGCTGAGCGTGATCAGGAGCGCGCCGGCCGCGGCCGCGACGATCTGCCCTGAGCCGGGCACCCCCCACACGACCGCGTTGACCACGGCAACCGGGATGCCGATCGCGAGCGACTGCCAAGGGTTCTTGCCGTAGAAACGGATCGCCTCGCCGACGAGTTGACCTACCGTCCGCTGATCGGGCGGGAGCGGCGGAGGCAGCTCCCGGCGCCCGGAGGTCGCTCCCCGCGGCAACGGCGACCCGCTAGCGGTGCACGACCGCGCCGGGCAGGCGCGGAAGGATGGAGTCGAGCACCTCGAGCGCGCGCCGCATCATCCACAGAGCGCGATTTCCTTCGCCGATGTCGTTCGAGACCACGCGCACCTCGACGCCCGGGACGCCGGCGAGCTGGCAGGCGCGCAGTACCCCGAATCCCTCCATTCCCTCGACTCGGAACGTCTCCGTCGTCCTCTTGGAGCCAGTCACGAACGCGCTGGTGGCAATCGGGAGAACGACCGCCTCGGGGACGGCAGCCTGAACCTCGGCGACGAGCGCGGAATCAGCTCGGATGCGATCGACGACCGGAAACTCCGCACCGAGATCGCAGTAGAACGCTTCCGAGCCCACGACAACCGTTCCCGGTGTCAGCCCTCTGCTTCCGCCCATTCCGACGTGGATCACCGCCCGCGGACGGCTGACGGCGAGCTCTCTCGACGTCGTCGCCGCTGCCTCGACCGGGCCGACGCCGCAAATGAGGCCCGGGTGACCGCAGAGCTCGAGCTCGGTCGCTGCGACCAACAAGATGTCGTTCTCCAACAAAAGCGTCATCAGACTCCCCCCTCGACGACCGGTACGGCCCAGACGCAGCTCAGGTTACGCGACTTTTCGCCGCAAGCAAAAGACGGGATGACGGAACGCCTCTGCGAGCCACTCTTCGGCAGACGATTCGAGCTCGACGTCGAAGAACGACCGCGTCACCCGTCCGAGCTCGAAATAGCGCTGGAGTACGGGAATCGCCTTCTCGGGCGACAGCTCCTCGACGGCAAGACGTTCTCGTCGTCGCCCGCGCTGGAGCTCGACCCAACCCGCTGCGCGGGCGTTCTTCACCCAGTTCCGGTCGCCATACGGCGCGACAAGCCACCGCTCGCCGCCGTCTTCGACGATCGACACCGGCGTCGACCAGAGCTTGCCCGTCTTGCGACCAGGAACCGTCAGGAGGTGCGTGCGCGGCCCCGTGAGTCCCAGCCGCGCGAGCGGGCGGACGAAGGCGTTGAGCCCTCGGCGCCACCAACTCCGCCGGTAGGGCTTCCTGCTCATCGCTCGTGAACGTACCCCTGGAGTGCCGCGACCGCCCTTTCGGGCGGCCGCGGCGATGGGTCGAGGGTGATCCCCAATGGGCGGTCAGTGCGCGAGCGTGCGGATCCGCGTGTAGCGCATGGCCAGGAAGAGGCCGAGTGCGAGCAGGATCCCCACCCCGAACCCGATGCCGATCTGCGGCCACTCGAGCTCACGGCCCGAGCCGTTCGAGGTGACCGAGTCGGGGGACGTGAGCGTCGCCGCATTCGCGGCGAGTGCGCTATGGACCGAGTCGGACGCGAGCATGGCCCGAGGATTGGGTTGCGACGCCGACTGCGAGGCGAGCCTTGCCGCCACTGCGCGGTCGACTGCGTCGGGTGAGACAATCGCCGTCGAACGGTGCTGCGCTGCCACGGCACGCTCGAAGACGTCTGGAGGTGCCGTGATTGCCTGGCCCTTTCCCCAGGCCGCGGGGACGGCGACGAGGGCAACTGCCACAACCGTGACGAGTGAAGTCTTGGGGGTCATCGCTCCTCCTCCTTCTGCTCCTGGTGACCCTCTTGGTCACCTGTCTCGAGGCTAGGGGGCAGAGGGCGCGCCCGAAACGGGGAAATCCCCCGTGTTTGACTCGACGACCACCTGAGTGCTCGACGATGCAAGCTCGCGGGCGAGTTCCGTGCGCGACCGGACACCGAGCTTCCCGAAGACGTGTGACAGGTGCCCTTCGACCGTGCGCTCGGAGAGGAAGAGCGCCGCCGCGACCTCGCGATTCGTCTTCCCCTCGGCGACCAGACCCGCCACTCGCTCCTCGGCCGGTGTGAGCGCTCCGGAAGAGGCCGCGCGACCGCTGATCCGACGGAGCTCGGCGCTGGCGCGTTCGACCCAAAGACCTGCGCCCATCTGCTCGAAGATGGCGAGCGCCTGCTCCAGCGTCTCGCGCGCCTCGCGACGCCGCTTCGCTCGCCGCTGAGCCACGCCGAGCGCAAGGAGCGTCCGGCCGCGGTCGAGCGGAACCTCGACCCGCGCGTGCCACTCGAGCGCGCCCGCGTATGCGGCGAGCGGAGCGTCGACCTCTCCGGCCTGTGCGGCGAGTAGGCCGCGACAGCGCAAGCAGGTAGCGAGCGCCGACGCACGCTCGAGCCTGAGCGCGTTCCCCTCGTACCAGTCGAGTAGCTCGGTAGCCTCGTCCCGCCGCCCGAGCTCGACCAACGCCTCGATGTGGTCGACGACGAAGCCGAGAGCAGCGGGCTCGGCCATGCTCTCCCGCCGAACGTAGCGGACGCTCGGGTCGAGCCGGGCGACAGCCGCGCCCGGGTCTCCGAGCGCGAGCTCGAGATGGCCAAGTGCCCCGGTCGCGACGAGCTCCGCCGGACGGCCTCCGGTCTCAGGAACGAGCTCGAGCGCGCGCAAAGCCGCGGTTCGGGCCTGGTCCGCTCGGCCGCTCTGAGCGGCGACGAGGCTCTCGAGCGCGAGGTGGTACGCGACGAGGGTGTGCTGTCCGGACTGCTCGGCGATCTCCTGCCCCTCGCGTGCTCGAGTAAGAGCGCTCTCGAGCCTGCCGAGTGCGCACTCGACCTGACCGAGTAGGACGAGCACGTATGGAGGGGAGCTCTCGTCGCCGAGTTCGCCCGAGCGTCGCAGCATCTCGAGAAACGCGTCTCGGGCCTGTACCAGGGAGTCCGTCCACCACCAGTGCACGGCCGCGCTGAACAGCGGCTGCGCTAGTACGCGACGATTCCTTGCGGCATCCTGAAGCGCGAGCGCCCGGCCGGCCGTCTTGGTCGCCGCTTCCCGGCCAAGGATCGTCTCGGCCAGGAGCTGTGAGCCGAGCGCTTCCGCGGCGAGGGACTCGTCCCCGAGCTCGAGCGCCAATCGGCCCGCAAGTTCCGCGTGCTCGACTGCATCTTCGAGCCTTTCTCGCAGACGGAACAGGCAGGCCGCGACGCCGTCGTGCGCAACGGCGAGGATCTCCCGGTCACCCTCGGCTTCGTCGACGGCCTGAAGGAACAGATCGACAGCTTCGGACTGCGCCTCGTAGGAGCGCACGCGGGCGAGCCGCATCAGCGCCCTCGCGCGTTGCCGGCCGGGAGCCAGCTCTGCGATCACGTCATGGAGCTGCGCCTCCGCCCGCGGCGAATCCCCAGACTCGAAGTGCAGGTAGGCAGCGTCAACGCCTCGGCGGAGGACGTCCTGCGGGCTGCGAGCGGGCGTCAGCTCGCGCGCCCGGTCGAGCAGGAGAGCAGCTGCTCGCGGCGCGCCGCGAGCTCGGGCATGACGCGCCGCGTCCTCGAGGGCGGCAGCGACGACTTCGTCCGGTTGCTCGGCGGAGGCGGCCAGATGTCTTCCCTTCGCCTCTGGATCCTCGACCAGTTCCGCCAGCCGCGCGTGCACCTCTGCCCGACGAAGCGGATCCGCTGTCTCGTATGCGCCCGCCGCGAGCAACGGGTGGGTGAATCGGATCCGATCTCCCTCGAGCTCGACGATCCGCGTCTCGAGCGCAGGCGAAAGGCCGGCGCCGCGGGACACTCCCGTAGCTGCCTCGACCAGCGCCACACGCGGATGCGAGAGAGCCGCCGCCCCGAGCAAGAAGTGGCGACTCTCCTCCGGGAGCGCCTGTAGTCGTCCGTGGACGAGATCGTGCAACGACTCCGGCACGGGCAAGCGCTTCCCAGCCTCGACAGACATGCCCGTCCGCTGCAGCGTTCGAACGATCTCGAGGGCGTAGAACGGGTTCCCGCCGGACGCCTCGTGCACCTCGGCGAGAACCGGGCGCGGAAGCGCGACCCCCAGGTGGTCGTGCACCACGCGGTGGAGTGCACCCATGTCGAAGGGGCGAACTTCGACATTGGTAACGCGTTCCGAGGGAAGCGAACGCCGCAGCTCGGCGAGCAGAGCGCTCTCCAGTGGAGCGCGGCGAGCCAGGAGAACGCCGACCCGCTCGGCACCCAGCCGCCTCGCCGCATAGCTGAGCGCCGAGGAGGAGGCGGCGTCGAGCCACTGCACGTCGTCGATGGCCATGACAAGCGGTCCGTTCTCGGCAAGAGCACGCAGCGCGCCGAGAACGGCGACTCCCACGGCGCGCTCATCGGGAGCCGGCCCCTCGTGCTCCTCGAGCACGAGCGCACGGGCCAATGCACGGCGCTGCGGATCGGGCAACGGAGCAAGTGCCTCGTCGAGCACTCCGTCGAGCAGGTCGCCTACTCCCGAGAACGACAGCGCGGTCTCGCTCTCCGCAGGACGCGACTGGAGAACCCGAAGTCCCTGCTCCTCAGCCTCCGCGACGCCCGCACTCCAGAGGGTGGTTTTCCCGGCACCGGCATCGCCTTCCAGCACGAGCGCAGCCGCTCCGTCGGAAACGGTGGCGACGAAGTCACGGACGGACGCGAGCTCGGCCTCCCGGCCGACGACACCCGGCATGACCCGCCGATCGTACGTCGGTTGGATGCGGGAGTGCTACATCGCGGCCGGCGTGCCGACCTCGGCGCGCTCGAAGACCAGCTCATCGCCTCGTACATCGGCGCGCACCGTGTCGCCCTCGGCGAAGCGCCCCTCGAGCAGCTCGAGCGCCAGCGGATTCTCCAGCATGCGCTGGATCGCGCGCTTGAGTGGGCGAGCACCGTAGGCGGGATCCCAACCCGCCTCCGCGATCAGCTCCCTCGCGGAATCGGTCAGCTCGAGCTCGATCCTCCGCTCGGCGAGCCG
>JACDCN010000172.1 GCA_013817555.1 Actinomycetota bacterium | reverse complement strand
AGGTTGCCCGGCGCAAGATCGGAATCCGCTCGCGCGGATTCCGATCGCGCGAAAATCCCTGAAGGCGTCCGCTTTCGCGGCCGCGAGACGCTGGCTGGCCCCGCAAATCCCTGGGAGGCTCCGCTTCGCGGTGCCCTTGGTTGCATCAGGAATCTAACGACTCGCGGCGGCCCTGAGGTGCGAGAAGACGTCTGCCATCTCGAGTGCGCTGCGCACGGCCTCGGCGCCCTTTTCGACGCGCGGCTCTGCCTGCTCGACCCGATCGAGCGTGAGAAGGCCGAACGAGACCGGCACGCCGGTTTCGAGCGCGGCGAGCTGGAGCCCGCTCGCAGCCTCGCTCGCCACGTAGTCGAAGTGCGGCGTGTCCCCGCGGATGACGCAGCCGAGGGCAACGATGCAGGCAAAACGACGGGTCTTGGCCAGGGCGGTTGCAGCGACCGGGAGCTCGAACGCTCCCGGGACGACCATGATGGTGATCGCGTCGCGGCGCACGCCGGCGAGCTCCAGCTCCTCGAGCGCGCGGTCGAGGAGCCGCGACGTGACGTTGCCGTTGAAGCGCGAGACGACGATGCCGACGGCCCGCCGACCGCCGTCGGGGACGCCCTCGAGAACCGCGTAGCCCTCGGGGATCTCGAGATCCCCCGCCGCGTGCTCGAGAGACGGCGCGACCACGATCGCCCCGGCGCTCTCGGCGTCGGGCTTCGACTCGGGCAGCTCGGAATCGGGGTCGAGGAGCTCGAGCTCGGGCTCGGGAGCGAGGAGCTCGTCGTCGGGTTCGGACTCGAGCTCATGCTCCGATGCCGGCTCCGGTTCACCGTCCGGCTCGAGGTCGATGTCGGGAGGGGGCGCTGCGATCGACCACGTCTCGACGTTGCCCCGGCGCTCTGCGGCCCCGGCTGCGTCGTCCTCGACTCCTGGCTCGTCCACGACGCGGGGCCACTCCGAGAGGACGTTCTCGCTCGAGTCGTCGATGCCGACGTCGTTGTCGCCGTCGCGGTTCACGTGTCGCTCTCTCTATCAGGCTCGGGCTCGAGGCGCGCGCCCTGGTGGTGCAGCTTCGTGATCGTATGTCCGAGCTTCTCACGCTTCGCGTTGAGGTATCTGGCGTTCTCCGCCTGCGGCTCGACCTCGATCGGCACCTGCTCGACGACGGTCAGACCGAAACCGTCGAGACCCGTAAGCTTGCGCGGGTTGTTCGTGAGGATCCTGATCGTGGTCAGTCCGAGATCGGCCAGGATCTGGTTCCCGATTCCCCAGTCGCGAGCGTCGGCCGGGAATCCGAGCTCGAGGTTCGCCTCGACGGTGTCCAGCCCGGTCTCCTGCAGCTCGTACGCCTTGAGCTTGTTCAGAAGCCCGATTCCGCGACCTTCCTGGGCCATGTACAAAAGGACACCCGTGCCCTCCGCCTCGATGCGGGCGAGCGCGAGCTCGAGCTGCTCGCCGCAGTCGCAGCGCAGCGAATGGAAGACGTCGCCTGTAAGGCACTCCGAATGCACGCGGACGAGCACGTTCGCGGCGCCCTCGACGTCGCCTTTGATCAAGGCGACATGCTGCTTGTCGGCGATCAGCTCGCGGTATGCAATCGCCTGAAACTCACCGTGGTCGGTTGGGAGCCGGACCGAGACGACGCGCTCGACGAGCTTCTCCATCCGTCGCCGGTGCTCGATCAGGTCGGCGACCGTGATCATCTTCAAGTCGTGTTGTTGGCTGAAAACCGCAAGGTCGGGAACACGCGCCATCGTGCCGTCCTCGTTCATGATTTCGCAGACGATCCCGGCAGGAATCAGCCCGGCGAGACGGGCGAGATCGACAGCGGCCTCAGTCTGACCGGATCGCTGCAGCACGCCTCCCGGCTTGGCTCGCAAGGGGAAGACGTGGCCCGGCTGGACGAGATCATGCGGGCTCGAGCCCGGATCGATCGCGACCTGGATGGTGCGCGCGCGATCAGCAGCCGAGATCCCCGTCGAAACCCCTTCGCGCGCCTCGATGGAGACGGTGAACGCCGTGCCGAGCGGCGTCTCGTTGTGCTCGGTCATGGGCCGCAGCGCCAGCTCGTCGCAGCGCTCGGGGGTGAGGCAGAGACAGATGAGCCCACGGGCGTGGGTGGCCATGAAGTTGATGGCCTCGGGCGTCACGAACTGGGCCGCGATGGTCAGGTCGCCCTCGTTCTCGCGGTCGGCGTCGTCGACGACGATGACGAACTTGCCCGAGCGGAAGTCCTCGATCGCCGCCTCGATCGTCGAGAACGGCGAAACGGTCTCGGTTGTCTTGACCACGCTCACTCCCCGGATCGTAGCCCTCGCGCTCCCAGGAACCGCTCGACGTACTTCGCGAGCACATCGGCCTCGAGGTTGACCTCCTGCCCGGGGGCGAGCGCGGAGAGCGTGGTCGCCTCGAGTGTGTGCGGGACGAGCGCGACCGCGAACTCCTCGAGACCCAGCTCGGCCACGGTGAGCGAAACGCCGTCGATCGTGATCGAGCCCTTCTCCACGCAGTAGCGAAGCACCTCCTGGGGTGCCTCTACGAATACCTTGAGCCCGACTCCTTCGGCTTCGACCGACTGGATACGCCCCACCGCGTCGACGTGGCCCTGAACGTAGTGGCCGCCGAGCGCTTCACCGGCCCGCACCGCCGGCTCGACGTTGACCGCATCCCCCGTCGACAGGCGCCCGAGCGTCGAACGGGCAAGCGTCTCGGGCACGGCGTGCATCGAGATCCGCACTCCTTCGATCGACTCGGCGGTCAGGCAGACCCCGGCGATCGAGACCGATTCTCCGACGCCGAGGTGGGAGGCGCTCTCGGCAGCCTCCACAGCGAGCGCGAGACCCCCCGCGCCGCCTTCGACGGAGACGACTCTGCCCAGCTCGCGCACGATGCCGGTGAACACGACAGAAACGTACCCCTCAAAACAGAGGTCAGGCTGAAGCCTGACCCCGGTGCGGGTTGCGGTCAGGCTGAAGCCTGACCCCGGTGCGGGTTGCGGTCAGGCGGAAGCGTGTCTTCGGTGCGGGTTGGGGCAGGCGGAAGCCTGTCTTCGGTGCGGGTTGGGCGCAGGCGGAAGCCCGACCCGTGTGAAGGACCCTGAGTTTTCTGGAGGCTCCCGAACCAGGCGTCGTCCTGGGGGAAGGAGATGCTCCGACGATGGGAGCCCCGAGGAAGTATCCGTTGGAGTTGAAGGAGCGGGCGGTGCGGCTCGTGTTCGAGTCGGGTCGGCCGGTGCGGCAGGTGGCGCGTGATCTCGGTGTCCACCATGAGGCATTGCGGCTGTGGGTGCGCCAGGCGGAGGCCGACACGGGCCGCCGGCGCGACCTGCTGACGACGGACGAGCGCGAGGAGCTGAAGCGGCTGCGCCAGGAGAACGTCGAGCTTCGGCGCGCGAACGCGATCTTGAAGGACGCGTCCGTGTATTTCGCGCAGGAGCTCGACCCGACCCGGCGACGGTGACCCGCTACCTGGAAGAGCGGCGGGACGCTTTCGGGGTCGAGCCGATCTGCAGGGCGATCGGCGTGCCGGTGAGCACGTACTACGCGCGCAGATCCCGGAAGCCGTCCCGCCGCGCGCTCGAAGACCGCAAGCTGATCGCGGAGATCCATGCCGCCCGCGAGGGCTACCGGCGCGTCTACGGCGTGCGCAAGACCTGGAAGGAGCTCGGCCGCCGCGACGTCGACGTAGGCCGCGACCGCGTCGCCCGGCTGATGCGCCAAGAGGGGCTGGAAGGGGTGCGGCGTGGCAAGAAGCATCGCACGACGATCCCGGACGAGGCGGCTTTCGAGCGAGCGCGCGACCTCCTGCAGCGCGACTTCACCGCGACCCGCCCGAACGAGAAGTGGGTCGCCGACATCACCTACCTCAGGACCTGGAACGGCTTCTGCTACCTCGCCTTCATCCTCGACTGCTACAGCCGCATGATCGTCGGCTGGCAACTCGCGCCCCACCTGCGCACCGACCTCGTCATGGACGCGCTCGAGATGGCCAACGGCCTGCGCCGGCCAGGCGAAGGGCTGATCGCGCACACCGATCGCGGCTCCCAGTACACCAGCCTCGCCTACACCGACCGGCTCGACGAGCTCGGCGTCGCACCCTCCGTCGGATCGAAAGGAGACGCCTACGACAACGCGATGGCCGAAGCCTGGGTCGCGACCTACAAGAGCGAGCTCGTCGACGGACGCCGCTTCCCCAGCTTCGAGCACGCCGAACACGAGACACTCCACTGGATCAGCTTCTACAACGGCGAGCGGCTGCACGAAGAGCTCGGTGACTTGCCGCCGACCGAGTATGAGGGATTGAATTACAAGAGAGACAACACCGAAACCGTGTCTGCCAGATAAAAGAGCCTCTACGAAACCCAGGGCGCTTCACATCCACCGCAGCTCGTGCTTTCGCCATCGCCTGAGCTGCGCTTCCCGACGCCAATGGTTTGAAGTCTTGACCTTCGCTAGCCCGGTGTGGCGATCGCACCTATCTGCTGCAACATTCCGAGGTCGTCTCGCACTACCCAGTGCTCTGCGATTCGGCCATCGCTTAACCGGTAGACGTGGATGTGCTCCACGCAGAAGCGCTGGCCGTCAGGCGTAGCAACCCCTCGGAACACCTTCCCTCCGTATGAGCCGCTCCAGGTGTTGTGGCAGACGACGAGGTCGTCTTCCGCGATCAGCCGAAGGGTCGTCCAGGTCGAATCAGGGACCGCGTCCATGACACCCTCGATCGCATGGCGAAATTGGTCGCGCCCCGTCCCCGGCTCGCGATCCGGCTGATGGTCCTTCATGTTCTCGTCGACTAGGCGCTCGAAGTCGATAATTCCCGAGTTCCACTGGTCGTAGAACTCCTGGACGGCGGACTTGTTCTCGTCGGCGGTCATCTGCTCGCCTCCTGACGTTTCGCGACGAGCTCGTAGTTCACCCAGAGCCGCAGGGGCATCGGTTTCGGGTAGCCGCAGAACGCTGTGACGGTACAGCACCGTTGCAGGCCGATGATTCGCCGCTAATCGCGGTAAGAGAGACGAGCTCGCACAGTGAGCGCGTCTAGGACCCGCACGCTCCTAGCGCCTGACGACGTTATGAGCCTCGAAGATGTCGGGGTCGCCGGAGAACTCGATACCGATGTCGGCGAGGATGGGCATCAGCCGGTCACCAAACG
>JACDCN010000171.1 GCA_013817555.1 Actinomycetota bacterium | reverse complement strand
GGTTGGTGGCGAGATGCGCGTTTGCGATCGCGGCCGACATGATCCCCGCGTTGTAGCCCTTGACGATTTGGGCGTCAGGGTCGGTGATCGAATGCTCGAGGTACGTGTCGTCGGCGGAAACCGTCTGCCCGTTCGTAAGTTGGCTCGAGCCTTCGGCGAGGCCTTTGAACGTTGGGCCTGCGCCCGGCGCGCCGGTGAGCGAGTGGCAGCCGGAGCAGCCGTCGCTTTGGTACAGCGCCTTGCCGCGGGTGAGGAGCGCGGGCGTCACGGTGACGGGCCCGGGCTTGCTCGATTTTGGTGTCGTCCCAGCCGCCGCGGTCGACGTCGAGGCGGTAGTCGTGCTCGGAGTGGTTGCCGGTGCCGCGGCTGCCGAGGTGTGGTGGTGTTCTCCACGGTGGTAGCCGACTGCATAGGCGGCGATCAGCAGGCCGAGTATGGCGGCCCCACCGGCGAGGCCGCCGACCAGCCAGCGCCAGAGGGATCCCGAGTTTCCGTCGTGCTGGTCGGTCATTGTCACCCGCCTTTCATTGCTGCGGCGAACATGAGCGCCATCCCGATGGAAAGGAATGCGGACAGGCGGCCGGCGACAACTCCGAGTCTGCTTGCACCGAGACCGGTGAGGAGGCCGAGGGCGGCCATTCCCGCGTGGTAGAGACCGTGCTCGAGGGGATGGCGCTCCAATGGCTCGTAGATCCGGGGGACCATCAGGAGCATCATCACTATCGGTACGACGACCACCGCAGCGACTCCCAGGCCGGGGCGGTCGCCGAGCCGGCGCGAGATCGAAGGGGCCGATCCGAGTAGGACGCCGAGCGCGGTGCCGAAGAGGAACTGGCCGGCGTGGTCGAGGTGGTGGTAGCGGATGCTGGACTCGGACGCGGAGATGACCTGCGGAAAGAAGGCGGCGAGCGAGACGATGCAGAGCCCCAGCCCGAACCCGAGCTGGGGGCCACCGGAGAGCGGCGTGCCGATGGCGTTTGGAAGATCGCGGGGAGCTTCGGGCGTCAGCTCGCGCTCTTCGCGCGCCTTGTAATGGGTGCCGGTCCAGCTCTCGACGTGCTCGACCTGGACGTAATGCCGACGTTCCCAAGCCGTGCGCGCCAGCGACAAGAGTTGGAGCAGGCAGACGAGAAAACCGAGCGCGAACAGCAGCCCGAAAATGCTGCCGACGACACTGTAGGCGCTGGTGCCCGTGGGTTGGATCGCGTAGCGGCGCGGGATCCCGAGTGCTCCTTCGACAAACCAGGTGCCGGTCAGGCCAAAGCCGCCGACGAGCATCAGCGTGAGCATCGCGATCCGCGCGCCGGACGACGAGGTACGTCCGGCGTCGCGCTCGAGCATGTGCGCGACGAACGCGAGGATCCAAACGACGACGGTCAACATCAGGTACGTGTGGATGTGAGCGACCACCCACACGGTGTTGTGGAGCCGGAAGTTGAACGGGATGATCGAGTCGATGACTGCGCCGGTGCCGCCGATCGCCCAGCCTATGAGTCCGACGTAGAGCAGGCTGGAGGCGAGCGTCCACCGATAACGGGACCCCCAAACGAGCATTGTCATCGAATAGATCGTGATCACGGCGACAGGGATCAGCGAGGCGTAGGAGCTGACCTCCGAGATGATCTCGGCCCACCTCGGTTGGACGAAGTCCAAGTAGAGGTGGTGCGAGTAGACGCTGACGATAAACACGAGCGCCGCGAGCCAGCCACCGACGAACACCTTCGTAACCTCGTACGCGCGGCCCGCGTACCGGGGCAGGATCACATACACGGAAGCCGCAGCAAGGTAGATGATCAAATTCGCGATCGTATGCCCGAAGAAGTAGACGAGGTTCTTCGCCACGAGCGGGTCGAAACCAACGCTCGAGTCGTAGGTATGACCGAGCAGGCCGAGCGTGATCGCTGACCCCGCCGCCATCGCGAGCATGCCGTCGATCGCGACGACGGTGGCGGCGATCACCTGTGGCGGCGGCGCGACCTGCTCGCGGCCGCGCAAGAACTCCCAGCCGAGCGCCGCAAGCACGCCGCCGTAGGCGGCTGCGGCTTGCTCGAGAACGTCGAGGCAGTAGACGAAGAAGCCCGAGCCGATTGCGATCATCCCGACGAAGAACACGGCCTCCGACCAGACCGGCCATTGACCGGAAGGGAAAAACGGAAGCGGCGGGAGGAACGTCCAGGCGGCGCCGAATCCACCTATGAGCGTTGCCACCAGCACCGCCACCGCGCCGCTCACCAGGAGCGCGTAACTGGCGAGCATCCGTTGCGGCCGTAACGGCACCGTCGGGTGCACGACGTACCACGTCGCGCCCATCGCAGCCAGAAGAGCGCCGGTGATCATCCCGCCGCCATGCAGCGTCAGCAGACGGTAGAACCAGGCGGGCGAGAGGGAGATCACCTTGGCCTGTGTCAGGCGCATGATCAGGCCGAGCACGCCCATCGCCGCCACGAGCGCGATCCCCGATATGCCGAAGAGCAGACCGAACCTCCGCTCTATCGAGCGCGCCTCGACCGTGAACGCGGCCGCGCGCGGGTGGAGCGTCGAGGCGGCCGGGGCGCTAACGGTCGCCATCAGCGCCGCCTCACGAGTAAGGAGCTCATCATGGTCGAGTGGCTGAGGCCGCAGAATTCGAAGCAACGGATTAGGTAGACGCCGGGTTCGTCGAGCGTCAGGTCGAGTTGGTTGTGATAGCCGGGCATCGCCTGCACCGATCCGATCAGGTGACCGTGCGGGTCGTAGAGACCGAAGCCGTGGTTGACGTCGATCGAGGTGACGTCGAAGCGCACACGGCTGCCGGCCGGCACGCGGGCAGGCTGCAATGTCCAGAAGAACTGCCCGCCCGTCACCTTCACGACGGTCCGCCCGCTCGAGCCGCCGCTCGCATAGGGGGCTCGACGAGAGTCCGGATCGGGCGCCGCGCGCGGCCGTGCAGGGAAGGCTGGCGCAGTGGCTGGATCCCGAGTCGCGCGCGTGGTGGGACCGCCTGCATGGCGCGGAGCCGGTACGCGGCCGTGCAATCGCTGAGCTTCACGAGCGTCTCCGACGTGAGGCGTGGTTTCACATCCGGCTGCGCACCAGAAGGCTGTCAGACTTCCCAACAAGCGATCTGGACGATCTCGCGGTGCAGGCTGCAGACGACGCGCTACTCGCGGTCTTGCGCAAGCTCGACGACTACCGGGGCGAAAGCCAGTTCTGGACGTGGGCGCGGAGATTCGCTCAGCTCGAGGCTCCGGTCAGCATCCGCCGGCGCCTGGGACACGATCACCTCGCACACGACCCCGAGCGCGCGTTCGCGCTTCCCGACCCTGGCCGCTCACCGCAAGAGTGCGCCGAGGTTCATGAACTGCTGCGCACGCTGAGCAGCGCGATCACTGGCCGGCTGACCACCCGCCAACGGGTTGTCCTGATCGCAGTCGCGATCGACGGCGTCCCAGCCGCGACGGTCGCGATCGAGCTCGACACCACGCCCGGAGCGATCTACAAGATGCTCCACGACGCCCGCAGAAAGCTGAGCGCGCAGCTCGCGCCTGCTCGAGCGCTACGGAACCACACGACGGACTGAATCTCACTCGGGGGTCGCCTCGATCGGCGGCGGTAAGAACGGGCCCGCGACGGACGCTAGAGAGACATGGCGAGCACTCTACGAATCCACCACGAGACGCAGGAGGATGCTTCCCCATGACGACGCAGGACAACGTCACGCTGAGCAAACTGAGCGACACCGGCCAGACGGTTTCGAATGCCGCTGACGACATTCGCGGACGGAAGGTGAAGGACAAGGACGGCAACGACCTCGGTAAGGTCGATGACTTGCTCATCGACGACCAAGAGCGGAAAGTACGTTTTCTGCGAGTAGAACACGGTGGATTCCTTGGGGTCGGCGAGACGAAGTCGTTCATCCCAGTCGACGCGATCACGAAGATCACCGACGACGTCCACATCAACCACTCTCGTGACCATGTCGCCAAAGCCCCCCGCTACGACCCAGAACTTGTCGACGACAAGACGTACTACGGCAATATTTACGGGTACTACGGCTACATGCCCTTCTGGGGAGCCGGCTACAGCTACCGGGACTATGCGGGCCTTTAGCACTCTCTTGGAAAGGCCACCGCAGAACGGCAAGTCGAATTGAGGACACTCGGCCCAGGACGGCTACGCCTACTGCTACCGGCCCGACGAGCGGCGACTCGGTGAAGCAGAAGGCGCGTGCCTACTCGCGATAGGGACCCTGGCCGGATGAACCAGCCAGCTGATGTCCGCCCGCTGGAAACGCTTCAGCCGCTCGAACTCCTCTTCGAGACGCCGGGCCTGGCGGACTTTGGGCTGCCCCTCGAGCTTGCGGAGCTCTACGGCGGCTCGCTCGGTTTCCTGGAGCCGCGGCTGTATGCGAATTTCGTCGCCAGCGTCGACGGGGTCGTCGCGATCCCCACCGAGACCGAGTCGAGTCAGATGATCGCGGCCGGAAGCAAACGCGACCGGTTCGTCATGGGGCTCCTGCGCGCGTGTGCAGACGCGGTGCTCATCGGCGCCGGAACGCTGCATGCATCGCCGCGGGGACAGTGGACGGCCGAACACGCATACCCGCCAGCCGCGCCCCTGTACGCCGAGCTGCGTCGCCTGCGAAACCGGCCTGCAAGGCCGACGCTGGCGGTCGTCAGCGGCAGCGGCCGGATCGACCCGCACCATCCCGGGCTCGCCGAGCGTGCGCTGGTGCTGACGAGCGAGCAGGGTGCGGCGCGGCTCGGCGACCGGCTCCCGCGCTCGGCCACGATCGTCCCGATCGGCAGCGAGTCGCCGATCGACCCGGTCGCGACAATCGAGGCGTTACGGGCAGGCGGCCACACGCTGATCCTTTGCGAGGGCGGACCGACGCTGTTCGGTGAGCTGACCGCGGCCGGGCTCGTCGACGAATTGTTCTTGACGCTGTCGCCGCTTCTGGCCGGCCGCTCCGCCACCGACCGTCGCCTGTCGCTGGTGGAGGGCACCGAATTCCTACCCGGCAGCGGGGTCGACTGCAAGCTGCTGACGCTGCGGCGGGCGGGTTCGCATACCAGCTGACGTCACCCAGTTCTTGAGCGGACGCGTCGCGTGAGTTGCTCCAGAACGCGGCGCGAACCGCGCTCGAGCGGGAGGCTGGATCTCGACACCGACCACCTCCTTTA
>JACDCN010000170.1 GCA_013817555.1 Actinomycetota bacterium | reverse complement strand
GCGCCACCGCTCGTGTCATCTCGCGCCGCCGATCTGCTCACCGGATTCGTCCGCTCGCTCGAACGGCGTGGAATTTCTCTCGAGACCTACTTGGCTGCGAGCGGGGCAAACCCGCAGGAGATCCAGCGCCAGTTCGTGCTCGAGGCCGCGGTCTCCATTGCCCGGGAGCTCGCGCTCGAGGCGCTTGCCGAACGAGCCGGAATCGAGGTCTCGGACGACGAGCTCGAGGCGTATCTGCGCGAAGAAGCGCAGGAAGCAGGCGAGGACGCCGATGCGCTCGTCGAGGACGTCTGGGCGCATGGACAACAGGAATCGATCCGCGAGGACCTGCGCCTCCGCGCCGCCCTCGATCGACTGGCCGCTGACGTCACTCCGATCGCGCCCGACCTCGCCGCGGCGCGAGACAAGCTGTGGACCCCCGACAAGGAAAAGCCCGAGGGTGAGACGAAGTTGTGGATCCCCGGCAGCAAGGAGCCTGAATGAGTCCGTTGATTCCGATGGTCATCGAGCAGACCTCGCGTGGCGAGCGCTCGTTCGACATCTACTCCCGTCTGCTCAACGAGCGGATCATCTTCCTCGGCACGCCGATCGACGACCAGATCGCGAATCTCGTCGTCGCCCAGCTCCTCCACCTCGAGTCGGAGGACCCGGACAAGGACATCTCGATGTACATCAACTCGCCCGGCGGAATCGTGTACGCCGGGCTTGCGATCTACGACACCATGCAGTACATCAAGCCGGACGTGCAGACGACCTGCGTCGGCATGGCGATGTCGATGGGAGCGACGATCCTCGCCGGTGGCACCCCGGGGAAGCGGAGCGCGCTGCCGCACTCGAAGATCCTCATCCACCAGGGCTCGGCCGGGTTCTCCGGCCAGCCGACCGAGATCGAGATCCAGGCCCGGGAGGTAATCAGCCTCAAGCGGCTAATGGAGGAGATCATGTCGAGGGACACCGGTCAGGACATCGACAAAGTCTCGAAAGACATGGATCGCGACTTCTACATGACGGCCCAGGAAGCCAAAGAGTACGGGGTCATCGACCGCGTGATCGAGCACCACTGACACGTACCCCCTAGCGCTTCAGAGGAAATCGGAGTAAAAGGAGATACGGGATGGCTCGGGCGAGCGAGGGTAATGAGCAGCTCCTCTGCAGCTTCTGCGGCAAGAGCCAACGACAGGTCAAAAAGCTGATTGCTGGACCTGGCGTCTACATCTGCGACGAGTGCATCGATCTCTGCAACGAGATCATCGACGAGGAGCTCACCGCACCCGCCCAGCTCGACCTCGACAATCTCCCGAAACCGCTCGACATCTACTCCGTCCTGAACGACTACGTCGTCTCGCAGGAGGAGTCCAAGCGCACGCTCGCCGTCGCGGTCTACAACCACTACAAGCGCGTGCGCATGGGGCTCGAGGACGCGGAGGTCGAGCTCGCGAAGTCGAACATCCTCCTGCTCGGGCCGACCGGCTGCGGCAAGACGCTCCTCGCCCAGACCCTCGCCCGCATCCTGAACGTCCCCTTTGCGATCGCCGACGCGACGGCGCTCACCGAGGCCGGCTACGTCGGCGAGGACGTCGAGAACATCCTCTTGAAGCTGATCCAGGCCGCCGACTTCGACATCAAGAAGGCCGAGACCGGGATCATCTACATCGACGAGGTCGACAAGATCGCGCGCAAGGCGGACAACCCTTCGATCACGCGCGACGTCTCGGGTGAGGGCGTCCAGCAGGCGCTTCTCAAGATTCTCGAAGGCACGGTCGCCTCGGTGCCGCCGCAAGGTGGGCGCAAGCATCCGCACCAGGAGTTCCTCTCGATCGACACGACGAACATCCTCTTCATCTGCGGGGGAGCGTTCGCGGGCCTCGACAAGATCATCGAGCGTCGTATCGGGAAGAACACGGTCGGGTTCGGCGCCGACATCCGCTCCAGGAACTCGGAGGAGGGCGCCGAGCTTCTGTCCCACGTCATGCCCGAGGACCTGATGGCATTCGGGCTCATCCCCGAGTTCGTCGGACGGCTGCCGGTCATCTCAGCGGTGCACCAGCTGACGAAGGAGGATCTCGTCGAGATCCTCACCGAGCCGAGGAACGCGCTCACCAAGCAGTACCAGCGTTTCTTCGGGTACGACTCGATCGAGCTCGTCTTCACGGACGACGCGCTCTGGCAGATCGCCGACCACGCGCTCGCGCGAGAAACGGGCGCGCGAGGGCTGCGCTCGATCATCGAGCTCGCTCTGCTCGACGTCATGTTCGAGCTCCCTTCGCGCACAGACGTCACCAAGTGCGTGATCACAAAGGAGACCATCTCGAAGGGTCTCAAGCCGACGCTCGTGACGAGCGCCGAAGGCGTGGACGACGAGCTCGAAGAGCTCGCCGAAGAGTCCGCGTAGCCTCGCCCACCCACGGTTGCCAGAGACGCGGACCTCGCGTAGTCTCGCGCGAAACGATGAGGAGAACCCGATGACGGAGGCGACCGTGCGCCAGGAGCTCGCGGGCTCGCTTCGCGGCGATGTTCTCGATGCGAGTCATCCCGAGTACGACGAGGCGCGCGCGCTCTACAACGCGATGATCGACAGGCGGCCACGCCTGATCGCGCGCTGTGTGGACGTCGCCGACGTCATCGAAGCGGTTCGCTTCGGTCGAGAGAATCGCCTCCAGATCGCCGTCCGCGGAGGCGGCCACAACGGCGCGGGCCTCGGGAGCGTCGACGACGGGCTCGTCATCGACCTTTCCTTCATGCGGGGCGTGCTCGTCGATCCCGAAGCGCGCATTGCGCGAGTGCTGGGCGGCACGCTCGTCGGTGAGGTCGATCATGCGACCCACGTCTTCGGGCTGGCCGCGCCGTTCGGCATCATCTCGACGACCGGGGTTGGGGGCCTGACTCTGGGCGGCGGCGTGGGCAACCTGACGCGGACTCTCGGCCTGTCGGTCGACAACCTCCTCGCAGCGGACGTCGTGCTGGCCGACGGCAGCTTCGTGACCGCGACCGAGGATCGCAATGAAGACCTCTTCTGGGCGCTTCGCGGCGGCGGTGGCAACTTCGGTGTCATCACGTCCTTCACGTTCCGTCTGAGTCCGGTGTCAACGATCGTCGGCGGCCCGACGTTCTGGTCGCTCGACCGCGCCGAGGAGATCCTGTCCTGGTATCGCGAGTTCTTGCCGAACGCGCCGGCGGAGCTGAGTGGGTTCTTCGCCTTCCACACGATCCCGCCGGCGCCGCCCTTCCCCGAGCAGTTCCACTTCCAGAAGATGTGCGGGGTCGTCTGGTGCTACACAGGCGACGCGAAGGCGGCCGACGAGGTGTACAGACCGGTACGCGAGCTCGAACCCGATCTCCCAGGCCTGATGGAGATGCCGTTTCCGGCGCTCAACTCGGCGTTCGACGGCCTCTACCCGCCCGGTGACCAGTGGTACTGGCGCTCGGACTACGTGGCAGAGATTCCGGACGAAGCGGTAGCAATCCACGCCGACTTCGCCGAGCGGTTGCCGACGCTCAAGTCCACGATGCATCTGTACCCGGTCGACGGTGCCGCCGCGCGGGTGGCGAGCGACGCGACGGCGTTCAGCTACCGGGACGCCAGGTGGGTGCAGGTCACCGTCGGCGTCGACCCGGACCCGGCCAAGGTGGGGCCGGCCAAGGAATGGGCTCGCGACTACTGGGAGACACTTCACCCCCATTCGCTGGGTGGCGGGTACGTGAACATGCTGATGGACGACGAGGGACAGGAGCGGGTGAGGTCGACCTACCGCGAGAACTACGACCGGCTCGTCGAGCTCAAGCGCAAGTACGACCCCGACAACCTCTTCCGGGTGAACTGGAACATCTCGCCGGCGTAAGGTCCGTGGGTGCCCGGGATTGTCCAGCGGGACGCGCCGCTGTAAGATCGTGCCATGCCGAGATATATGGTCGAGAGGACTTACACAGTCGACATGGACACGCTCCCGACGGTCGCGACCCGCTCGAAGGCGATCGGGCACTACCACTTCCCGGAGATCGTGTGGGAGCACAGCCACGTCGTAATGGACAGCGAGGGAACGCCGAAGTCGTTCTGCGTCTACGCCGCACCCACCGAGGAGATGGTCCTGGCGCACTCGAAGCAGCTCGGGGATCACTTCGTGGAGACGATCTACGAGATCGCGGGCGACGTGACTCCTGACGACTTCCCGCTCGTCGACGATCCGGTCTGAGCCGATCAGCTACGGCCGAGGCGTTGCGCGTCAGGTCTCTGGAACAAGGCCTGGATCGTCACCGCCTGTCGTAGCTTGATCGGGCGGCGGCGCCCCCCGTCGTCCTCCGGGATGAGCTCGAGTGCTTCCGTGTAGAGCTGGAGCGCGTGCTCCTTCGCCCAGCCGCGTCCCGCCTGGTCGGCGGCTGCGACGAGGTAGGAGACCGCCTGTTCCGCCTCGCCGGCCTCCCGCCAGTGATGCGCGAGCGCCTCCAGCGACTGTCCGACACCTCCCGTCGTCTCTTCGAGGAAGGCTGCGACCGTCGCATGGCGCTCCCGGCGACCTGCTCGGGGAAGGATCTGGTACGCGATCTCTCTGATGAGCCCGTGCTTGAACGCGAACTGTTGGTCTCCCTGGATGCGCGACACGGCTTCCCGCCGGACGAAATCTCGCTGCTCGAGTGATCCGAGAAGAGCCGTCAGGTCGTCGCGCGGCCGCATTCGCCCGAGTGCGCCCTTCCAGAAGACTCGGCCGACAACGGCGGCATCGAGCATCACGGCGCGCTCGTCGGGCGGCAGCGCGTCGAGCCGCGCCGTGATGATGCCGCGCACGCTCGTCGGCAGCTCATCCGCGTCGTCGGTTGTGCGCTCGGCCAATGACGCTGCGAGCTCTTCGATGAAAAGTGGATTGCCCTCAGCTGTTCTCGCAACGGCCTCGACCTGCGCCTTCCGCGAGCCGGCACGCTCGAGCAGCCCCTCCGCAAGCTGGTGGGCAGCGTCGTCCGACAGCCGCTCCAGAGGAAGCGCCGTGAAGGCCGGAAGACCGCCTCCCCAACCGGGTCGCTCCGAGAGCAGCTCGGGCCGGGCCAGCGCCAAGAGCAAGAGGGGAACGTCGCGAACGCGGGCGGCAAGGGTCTCGAGCAGGTCGAGGAGGCTTTCGTCCGCCCAGTGGATGTCCTCGAAGAGCAGCAACATCGGCTCCCGTGCTGCGACCGCCTCGAGGAAGACGCGGGCCGAGAA
>JACDCN010000169.1 GCA_013817555.1 Actinomycetota bacterium | reverse complement strand
CTCTGGAACTGTCCGCTACGTCTCAGCCTCTAAGAAGCCATGCTCGAGCGCGTAGCGGACGACCTCGGCGCGCGTGCTCAGGCGCAGCTTCTGCATGATGTGCGCTCGATGGGTCTCGGCGGTGCGGACCGAGATGTAGAGCTTGGCGGCGATCTCCTGGTTGGTGTGGCCGAGGGCTAGCAGGCGCAGCACGTCGCGCTCGCGGTCTGAGAGGGGGTCATCTTCGGCGCGCTTGCGCTCCTCGGCATCCGCGGCGACCATGCGCGCGCCCAGGGTGGGGTGGACATAGCGCCCGCCGCTGGCCACCTCGCGCACAGCAGCGACGAGGTCGGTGTCGGCGGCCTCCTTGAGGATGTAGCCGGCGGCGCCGGCGGCGAAGGCCTGACGCACGTAGTTCGGGTCGTCCTGCATCGAGAGGATCAGGACCTTGGCCTCGGGGGCGTCGTGGAGGACGTCGGGAGTGGCCTCGATACCGCTCTTCCCCGGCATGACGACGTCCATCAGGATCACGTCGGGCTTCTGGGCCCGCGTCTCGAAGACGGCGTGCCTGGCGTCGCCCGCCTCGCCGACGACCTCGATGTCGGCTTCGGACTCGAGGACCTTGCGCAGGCCGCTTCGGACGACAGGGTGGTCGTCGACGATCAAGACACGGATTCGCGGATCGCTCATGACAGGGGCACCTCGGCGACGATCGTCGTCCCGGCACCCGGCCTGGACTCGACCTTAAGTCTGCCGCCCAAGAGTGCCAGCCTCTCGCCCATGCCGAGGAGTCCGAGGCCTTCGCCACTGCCGTCGTGGTTGAAACCGCGGCCATCGTCCTCGATCAACGCCGTAACCGCGCCTGCCTTGCGGGCCAAGACGATGCTGACGGCGTTGGCCTGGGCATGCTTGACGATGTTGGTCAACGCTTCCTGAACGATCCGGTAGAGCGCGGTCTCGACGTCAGGTGGAAGCCGATCGCGGATCCGCGACTCGAGATCGACGCGCATGCCGGTCTGTTCGGAAAAGATGTCGCGAAGGCGCTCGAGCGCCGCCGCGAGTCCGAAGTCGTCGAGGGCCTTCGGCCGAAGCTCGACAGCCAGGCGACGCACGTCGTGCAGCGTCTCGACGACCTGCTCGCGGACAGCGGCCAGGGCTTTGGCGCGCTCGGCGTCACTCTTGGCCTCCTCGACCGCCTTCAAGCCGAGCAGCACCGACGTCAACTCCTGACCTGTCTGGTCGTGAAGCTCGCGGGCAAGCCGGCGTCGCTCGAGCTCCTGCGCCTCGACGACGCGACGGAGCGCGTCGCGTGCTACCCGCTCCGACAGGTCGACGGCGACCGCGGCGCGCGAAGCGAAGATCTCAGCGAGGCGAAGGTCGTCGTCGCTGAAGCGTGGGGCTTCGCCCTCCTTGTCGTGGGCGACGATCACTCCGATCGGCCGCGCGCCGACAAGCAGCGGGACGTACAGGCCGGTACGCGCATCGATGAGACTCGTCGCGTGTTGGTCAACCTCGGGATCGTCCGCGAGCGCATCCACGCGTTCGGCGCGCCGGCGTTCAAGAACGTCGCCGCTCTTCGAGCCAGCGCGCTCGAGACGCAGCCCGAGGATCTCGTCCGCGCCGGCGCCGTCGGCCGCTTCGATGCGCAGCGTGCGCTCGGAGGCGGGCAACGCGATCGTCACCACCCGCGCTCCGATCAGGCCGCGCAGGCGCCGGCAGATGAGCTGCAAGAGGCGCGGCAGCTCGACCTCGCCTGCAAGCGCCGCGCCGACTTCGTTGAGTGCTTCGAGTTGTGCGGACCACGTGGTCGCATCCTGAAGAAGCCGTGCATTCTCGATCGCCACCGCCGCTTGAGCGGCCAGCGTCTCGACCAGTCCTTGATCCTCGGCGGTGAACGGGCCGCCCGCCTTCTCGGTCAAGTAGAGGTTGCCGTAGGCCCTCCCGCGGAGGAGGATCGGAACGCCGAGGAAACCGCGCATGGCCGGATGGTGCGGCGGGAACCCGACCGAGCGCGGGTCGTCGGTAATCGACTCCAGCAGCAGCGGTTCAGCGTCTTTGATCAAGACGCCAAGGATGCCGCGCCCCCGCGGCAGCTCGCCGATTGCGGCGTGCAACTCCTCGCCGATGCCGGTCGTCAGGAAACGCTCGAGCTCGGTTCCGGTCTCATCGATGACGCCGAGCGCCGCATAGCGAGCGCCGGTCAGAGCAGCGGCTGTCTCGACCAGCTTCTGCAGGAGCGCATCGAGGGACACCTCCGAGCCGAGCGCGATGCCGGCGTCGATGAGGCCGCGGAGGCGCGCAGTTTGGGACGTCTCGGGCGTACAAGGATTATCGATACTCATGTGCGACTAGATCGGCTAGAACCGACGGCGAGTCACTGAACGCGATCCGCGCGGGGCGAGGCTTGCCCGGTCGCCGCTGCGACTCGCTCGAGACGGCGCCTGGTTACGTGTTCCTCGTTACGCGGCGCGGCCGAAGCGCTGGGCAGCCCGTGCACGCGCGCGCTCGGCCTCGACTTCGCGATCCCGAGGCGCGGCGTACGTCACGAGCTCCGCGAGCAGCCGCCGCGTCGTGTCGGCCACCTCGTCGACGGCCAGCGCGAAGGCCGCCTCGTTGGCCTTCGCAGGCTTCGACGAGCCGCTGACCTTGCGGACGTACTGAAGGGCGGCCGCGCGCACCTCGTCCTCGGTAGCCGGCGGCGCGAAGTTGTGAAGCGTCTTGATGTTCCGGCACATGTAACGCAGCGTAGCCGCTCGACAGTCGAGGAAGTAGGGTTGGCAGACGTGTCGGAGCGTGTCGGGACCGTGGTCATCGGTGCGGGGCAAGCCGGACTGGCCACCAGCTACCACCTTACGCAGCGGGGCCACGAACATGTTGTTTTCGAGCGTGGACGCGTAGGCGAGACGTGGCGGTCGCAACGCTGGGACAACTTCGTTCTCAACACCCCGAACTGGGCACAGCAGCTTCCCGGCTTCGAGTACCGAGGGCCCGAGCCCGACGGGTTCGCCCCGCTCGCGGAAGTGATCGCGTACCTGGAGGATTACGCCCGCGCATTCGACGCGCCCGTGCGGAACGGCGTTGACGTGACGTACGTAAGGCGCAGCGATGGCGACTACCTGGTGGAGACATCCAGCGGCACCGTCCAAGCGGCCAACGTCGTCGTCGCGGGAGGCGCATATCAGTGGCCGACCTCGGCTTCGCTCGCCGCGCGGGTACCGGCGGACGTGGTCCAGCTGCATACGAGTGAGTACCACCGCCCTCAGCAGCTCCCACCGGGAGGTGTCCTCGTCGTGGGCAGCGGCCAATCCGGCTGCCAGATCTCCGAGGAGCTTCTCGCCGCGGGCCGAGCTGTCTACCTCTCAGTCGGGCGTTGTCCGTGGCTGCCGCGCCGATATCGAAGACGCGAACTCGTCCACTGGTTGATCGAGACCGGGCTTGCAGACGAAACGGCCGACAACCTTCCGTCCCCTGCCGCTCGACTGACATGCAATCCACCGGTCTCCGGGAACGACGGAGGTCACGACTGCAACCCGCGCTTGCTCGCGCGGCACGGAGCGATTTTGCTCGGGCGGGTCGAGGGGATCGAAGAGGGTGTCGTGCAGGTCGGCGGAGGGCTCGAGGAAAGCCTCGCTAATGGCGAGGAGTTCGTTGCCAACTTCAAGCGCCGAGTCGACGAGCACATCGAGGCGACGGGCATGGATGTCCCCGCTCCCGAGCCCGATGAACCTGACCCGCCGATCCCGCACCTGACCGAGCTCGACCTGCGGAGTGAAGGCGTCGACACGATCCTGTGGGCGAACGGGTTCCGTCCCGACCATTCCTGGATCGAAGGAGTCCAGACCGACGAGCAAGGATGGCCGGTCCACGAGCGCGGGGTCTCCCCGCTGCCGGGCCTCTTTTTCGTGGGCCTCCATTGGCTCCACAAGCGCAAGTCCTCGCTCTTCCTCGGCGTAGGCGAGGATGCAGCTCACGTGGTTGAGCATCTGGAGAGCCGAGACCGACGGGTGTAGCGTTCTCCTAAGGCTCCGGCGGCGCTCTGACTGACTCAGGCCTTGGCGAACGCCATGAGCTCACGGCGGAGCTCCTTGATCTCGTCCCGCAGCTTGGCGGCGTACTCGAAGCGGAGCTCCTCGGCCGCGAGGTACATCTCCTCCTCGAGAGTGATGACGAGCTTCTCGAGCTCCTCGCCGGTCATCCCCTCCACCTGGGCCTTCCCCCGCCGGCGGCGCGACGACGGGACGTGCGGTGACTCGAGCGAGAGCAGCTCGGCGATGTCGGACACTCCCTTGACGATCGTCTGCGGTGTGATCCCGTGCTCCTCGTTGTAGGCAATCTGGTACTCCCGCCGGCGGTTCGTCTCCTCCATCGCGCCGATGATCGCCTCCGTGCGTTTATCCGCGTAGAGGAGAACCTTCCCGGCCGTGTTGCGTGCGGCGCGCCCAGTCGTCTGGATGAGTGCGGTCTTGCCGCGCAGAAACCCTTCCTTGTCGGCGTCCAGCACGGCGACGAGCGAGACCTCCGGCAGGTCGAGCCCCTCGCGCAGGAGGTTGACCCCGACGAGGACGTCGTACTCGCCAAGGCGAAGCTCGCGGATGATCCCGATTCGGTCGAGCGTGTTGATCTCGGAGTGGAGATAGCGCGCGCGGACGCCGGCCTCCAGGAGATAGTCGGTCAGGTCCTCGGCCATCTTCTTTGTCAGCGTGGTGATGAGAGTGCGCTCGCCCGCCTCCTCTCGATGGCGGATCTCATTCAGGAGGTCATCGATCTGATTCTTCGTCGGGCGCAACTCGACCTCGGGGTCGACGATCCCAGTTGGCCGGATCAGCTGCTCGGAGATGACGTTCGAGCGCGTGAGCTCGAATGGCCCCGGCGTCGCGGAGACGAAGACAAGCTGGTTGACCTTGCCCAGGAACTCGTCGAAGCGAAGCGGGCGGTTGTCGAGTGCTGACGGGAGCCGGAACCCGTAGTCGATCAGCGTCTGCTTGCGCGAGCGGTCGCCCTCGTACATCCCGCCGAGCTGAGGGACGGTCTGGTGCGACTCATCGACGAAGACGACGAAATCGTCCGGGAAGTAGTCGATCAGCGTGAACGGGTGAGTCCCCGGAGCTCGGCCCTCGAGGATGCGCGAGTAGTTCTCGATGCCGCTCGTGAAGCCGAGCTCCTTCAGCATCTCCATGTCGTATTCCGTCCGCTGCCGGATCCGGTGGGCCTCGAG
>JACDCN010000168.1 GCA_013817555.1 Actinomycetota bacterium | reverse complement strand
CGCTCACATCGACAACGCAACCAGGCGCTGCCACACTGGCTCGACCACTACAACCGGCGCAGGCCCCACAGCTCGCTCGGAGACCGGCCACCGATTAGCCGCGTTCACAACGTCTGTGGGTAGGACACCTAGCTACCCGGATCCTGCGATAAGCAGCTGAGAAGCCGTTTCGAGGCCGATTTCGGGCCGAAGCGCGGTCGATTGCTATCGACGGACGCTTACGAGCACGGATGACGAGCGCGGGCGAGTGCACCGGCCCGGCTGCGGGGTGGCTCCGCTGCGGAGGCCGGGCGAGGTCGGTTACGGGAGGGGCCGAGCGTCAGGCCGGCGCGCGAGCGAGTCCGCGAATGCGGTCGAGCGCGCGCAGGAAGTCGGCAAGGAGCGGGTAGCCGGCCTGGAGGCGCAAGACGAGGCGTCGACCGCTGCGGCCGACGCTCCCCGCCACCGCGATGAAGCGGAAGCGCAGCCGCTTGGCGTAGCTTCCCCGCTCGGCCGCGGGGAGCGCGACGAGCTTCAGCCAGGTGAGCAGGTTGAAGGCGAGGAGCGTGACCAGCAGATAGGCCCAATTCGCGTGGAAGCGCTGCGAGGGCAGGTTGTCGAGGCCGAGCCCGAGCTTCGCTTCCTTGATCCGGTTTTCGACGTTCGCCTTCGCCCGGTGCCAGCGCTCGAGCTCGTCGGCGGAGCGCTCCTCGTCGTTGGTGACGAGCGCCCAGTAGTGCCACTCGCTGCCGGCGAGCGAGAGCTGCTCGCCCGGCTCGAGCGGGTCGCGGCGGACGACGAAGCGCCGCTCCTTCGCCCACGTCTTCGGCTTCCAGGCGAGGCTCGCGACCTCACTGCCCGCCCTGTAGCTCGACGGCTGCCACTCGTGCTCTCCGATCTCGCCGATGCGCGCCCGCACCGAGACGATGAGCGGCGCGCCGATCGCGTAGGTGAGCGAGCGCCGCTCGAGCTCGGTGAGGAAGCGCTGGCCGAAGAAGCCCTCGTCGGCGCGCAGGTAGACCCGCGTCTTCCCCGGCAGCCGACGCAGGCACTCGCCCAAGAAGCCGCTGGCGCCGGTCGAGGCGGCGGCATGGCCGTTGCGCAGCTTCGCGTGCAGCCACTCGCCTGTCTCCGAGACGAAGCAGAGCAGCGGGTGCCAGGCGACCTTGCCCTGATAGGTACCGCGTGCACCCTGGCGCGAGCCGACCGGAGCGTGCGTCTCGATGTAGGTCGCGTCCAGGTCGAGCGTCACCGTGTCCCGGTCGAGCAGCGGATGGACACGCGCAAACAGCTCGTCGAGGGCGCGGTTGAGCTGGCCGAGGTGGCCGAGCGAGAAGCGGCGCAGGAAGCGGCCGAGCGTGGTCGCGTCGGGCAGGGCATGGCCGCGAAGACGCTTTTGGGCTGCATCACCCCTGAGCAGGGCGACGTCGTCGAGACAGTCGCCGCCCGCGATCAGCGTCTCGCAGAGCGCGAGCACCTGCTGCGAGGGCGAGTACCCCCGCCGACGCTCCTTGACCGTGACCCGGTCGAGCAGCTCCGGCAAGCCGAGCCGACTGGCGAGCTCTCGCACGAGCACGAGCCCGGCGTGGGCAGTGATCAGCTGACTCGAGGGCACGATCCGGACCAGCGCCGACCGCCCTGCTAGCTTCATCTTCAAGAGTGCCTCCCTGTCGCTCGCGGGATGTCTTGTCAACACCCATGGTGAGCGGCAGGGAGGACGTCTCTTGGGGCGCTACCCGCGCGTTATCGCAGGATCCGGGTAGCTAAGGTGTCCCGCCGTGACAAAGCGCCTCGTCATCGTGGAGTCGCCCGCGAAGGCGCGAACAATCGCGGGTTATCTTGGCTCCGAGTACGTGGTCGAGTCGAGCATCGGCCACGTGCGCGATCTTCCGGACCGCGCCTCGGAGATTCCCAAGGAGGAGCGCAAGCGCTACGGCGCGCTCGGCGTCGATGTCGAGCACGCCTTCGAGCCGTACTACGTCGTCGACCCGAAGAAGAAGAAGATCGTGAGCGAGCTGAAGAAGCACCTCGCCGGTGCCGACGAGCTGTTGCTCGCGACGGACGAGGACCGCGAGGGCGAGGCGATCGCGTGGCATCTCGTCCAGGTGCTGAAGCCGAAAGTGCCGGTGCGCCGCATGGTCTTCCACGAGATCACACGCGATGCGATCGAGAAGGCGCTGGCCGACACACGCGGGATCGACGAACACCTGGTGGACGCGCAGGAGACGAGGCGCATCCTCGACCGGCTCTACGGCTACGAGGTATCGCCGGTCCTCTGGAAGAAGGTAACGCGCGGTCTCTCCGCGGGACGCGTGCAGTCCGTGGCGACACGACTGGTCGTGCAACGAGAGCGCGAACGCGTCGCCTTCGTCTCGTCCGAGTACTGGGACATCGTCGCGACTCTCGACCCCGGGTCGTTCGACGCGCGGCTCGTCGGTCTGGATGGAAGACGCGTCGCCCAGGGCCGTGACTTCGCACCCGACGGGACTCTTCGCGACGAGACGCTCGTCACGCTCGACGAACAGGCTGCCCGCGGGCTCGCCGAGCGGCTCGAGGTTGCGCCGTTCGTGGTGCGGTCCTCGGACGAGAAGCCGTACCGACGGCGGCCGTCGGCGCCCTTCATGACGTCGACGCTGCAACAGGAGGCAAGTCGCAAGCTCCGTTTCTCGGCACAGACGACGATGCGTCTGGCGCAGCGGCTGTACGAGGCCGGGCACATCACTTACATGCGAACGGACTCGACGACGCTCGCCGGATCCGCGCTCGAGGCCGCTCGCTCGCAGGCGCGTGAGCTCTTCGGCGACGACCACGTACCCGCGAAGCCGCGGCTGTACGAGCGCAAGGTCAAGAACGCACAGGAGGCCCACGAGGCCATTCGGCCTGCGGGCGAACGCTTCAAGACGCCCGAGGAGCTCAAGCCGGAGGTCTCACGCGACGAGCTTGCGCTCTACGAGCTGATCTGGAGGCGCACCCTCGCCTCCCAGATGGAGGACGCCGTCGGCCGCACGCTGAGCCTCCGCATCGGCGCAACCACGGATCGCGAGGACGCGGAGTTCGGAGCTTCCGGCACGGTACTCACGTTCAGGGGATTCCTGGCCGCGTACGAGGAAGGTCGCGACGAGCCGTCGGAGGACGAAGACGAACGCCGCCTGCCGGCGGTCACTCCAGGCGATCCCCTGACTGCCCTCGGGCTCGAGCCCGAGGGTCATGCGACGACGCCGCCGCCGCGGTACACCGAGCCGACCCTCGTCCGCGCGCTCGAGGAGCGGGGAATCGGACGACCGTCGACCTACGCCGCAATCCTCTCGACGATCGTCGACCGCGGCTACGTCTTCAAGAAGGGATCCGCTCTCGTGCCGACCTTCGTCGCCTTCGCCGTCGTCAACCTGCTCGAGCGTCATTTCGAGCAGCTCGTCGACTTCGACTTCACGGCACGCATGGAGGACGACCTCGACGAGATCGCGGCCGGCCGAGAGAACCGGGTGGCCTGGCTGCAGCGCTTCTACTTCGGGGAAGGCGGCGATCCGGGCCTCCACCACCTCGTCACCGACCATCTCGACGAGATCGACGCGCGCGCCGTCAACTCGATTGCCATCCCTGGCACGGACGCGGTCGTGCGGGTCGGGCGGTACGGCCCCTACCTCGAGCGAGGCGAAGAGCGGGCGAGCCTTGCGCCTGATGTCGCGCCGGACGAGCTGACCGCCGCCAAGGCGGAGGAGCTGCTCGCTCAGCCCGACGGTCGCTCTCTCGGCGCACATCCGGAAACCGGACACGAGATTGCCGTGCGCTCCGGCCGCTACGGCCCGTATCTCACGGAGGTGCTGCCCGAGGACGGCGACGGAAAGCCGCGAACGGCGTCACTCTTCCGCTCGATGTCCCCCGAGACCGTTTCGCTCGACGACGCCGTGCAGCTGCTCTCACTTCCCCGCGTGATCGGCGAGGTCGAGGGCGAAGAAGTCACCGCGCAAAACGGGCGGTACGGGCCGTACGTGAAGAAGGGATCGGAGTCGAGGTCGCTCGAGAGCGAGGACGAGCTCTTCACGATCAACCTCGACGACGCACTCGCACTTCTCGCGCAACCGGCTCGCCGCAGGGGGCAGCGGAGCGGTGCCCGAGCGCCGCTTCGCGAGCTGGGAGACGATCCTGGCAGCGGGCGCAAGATCATCCTGAAAGAAGGTCGCTTCGGCCCCTACGTAACCGACGGCGAGACGAACGCGAGCCTCCGGCGCGGCGACACGGTGGAAGGTCTCACACCCGAGCGTGCAACGGAGCTTTTGAGCGAAAAGCGCGCAAAGAGCGGGTAAGCAAGCGGTTAACGACGGTTCAACTCGTCCGGCGGGTGCGGGATGATCTAACTTGCCAAGGGCGTCCACGTCCTAGGTGAGTAGTTGGCCAGCGAGTCTTCGCTGGCGTGTGCCGTGAACCGCAAAGACCTCGGGAGCGGAATAAACCGAAAGAGTGCAGACGTTACGAGTTTGTGACGCCTGCGGCAGCGGTCCCCCCTGGAAAGAAAAGGGATCGCGCCGTACACTCCGTAAGTTTGTTACTCCTCGGATCGAGGAAAGGGAAAGGATAGAGGACGAATCTTGACTCAGAACCAGCTAATTGAACTGCTCGAGTCCGAGCATCTGAAGGGCCTCATCGAGCGCGCCGAGGAGCATGGCGGCCATCTCGAGGCGGCCGAGCTCGAAACCTTCGTGACCGAGCACGACCTGAGCGAGGACGAAGCCGAGCTCCTTCAGCGCGAGCTAGAAGCGCATCAGATCGAGATCGTCCAGCCCGACGACTCCGAGAAGGAGGCGGCGGAGCAGGCCAAGTATGCAGCCGAGATCGTCTCGGGTGCCGCGGACAGCCTGCAGCTCTTCCTCGCCGACGTCGGACGGCACAAGCTGCTCACCGCCTCGGAGGAGGTCACGCTCGCAAAGCGCATCGAGCGCGGTGACACCATCGCGAAGCGCAAGATGATCGAGTCGAATCTTCGGCTCGTCGTTTCCATCGCGAAGGGCTACCGAGGGCTCGGCGTCCCGTTCCTCGATCTCATCCAGGAGGGAACCCTTGGGCTCAACCGCGCGGTCGAGAAGTTCGACTGGCGTCGCGGCTTCAAGTTCTCGACCTACGCAACTTGGTGGATTCGCCAGTCCGTCCAGCGTGCCGTGGCCAATCACGCCCGAACCATCCGCGTGCCGGTACATGTGGTCGAGCGCCAGCAGAAGCTCTCGC
>JACDCN010000016.1 GCA_013817555.1 Actinomycetota bacterium | reverse complement strand
GGCTTCCCCGACGCCTGCTCGACGAGACGATCCCAGCGGATCGAGGCCCCGGGCGCGTAGAGCTTCTCCAGGAGCATCCTTCCCGCTTCGGGACGGTCGACGAGCCCGCCGGCGGTCTTCCTCAGCGCATCCTTGATCTGCGATGCGACGATCGCGCCGTAGAGATACGTGTGGTAGTAGACGGGCGCGACGGCAATGTGGATCTTGGCCGCCCAGTCCGGGGCGCTGCGACCGTCGGGAGGCGTGAGCAGCTGGTAGCGGGCCGCGAGCTCCCACCAGACCGCATTCAGATCGCCCTCGGGATCGGCGTAGAGGGCTCGCTCGAACGCGTTCATGACGAGCACCCAGCGTGTGAAGACGAGGAGCTCGGCGGCTCGAGCGGCACGGAGCCGCCCACCGAGCTCTTCCGCCTCGCTGTCGTCGATCTCGAGGATGCGCTCGAGCCATTCCCGGTCGCCCGCGAGGGCGCCGAACAGGAGAGCCGACGCCTCGGTCGTCACGAGATGCGTCTCCCGCAGCACCCACGACAGATCATCGTCGAACCCGAGGTCGTAGACCCCATGCCCCAGCTCGTGGAGCATCGTGTCGGTCCAGCTCTGGTTGTCGATCACGTTGGCGAGAATCCGAACGTCGCCGCCACGGTCGATGTCGATGCAGAACGCATGTTGGTTCTTCCCTGGTCGCGGATACAGGTCGCTCCGGTTCAAAATTCCCTCCACCTCGAATCCAATACCCTCGAACGTCCGACGGCCGAGCGCTACGACGTCCTTGCCCTTGAACAGCGGGTCGAGATCGACGGCGCCTTCCGGCGGCGGTTCCTGGAAGAACGGATCTGCGTAGTGCCAAGGTCGGAGCTCCGAGACAGAGCAGTCGAAGCGCTCGGCGAGCCGCGCGTCGAGCGCGCTCTTCCAGCGTGAAAAGGGAGCAGCGGTGGCGCGGTCTGCCGCAGTGAGGGTCTCCAGGAGCTTGTCCTCGTCCATCTCATCCGTCGTCAGGGAAAGCGCGAACCAGTCCCGGTAGCCGAGCGACCGTGCGGCTTCGTTCCGCATCCGGGCGAGCTCGCGAACGTCTTCCGCGACCTCCTGCCCGACCGTCTTCGACGCCTCCCAGGCCTCGCGGCGCTCTCGTGGGTCGTCGCTCTCGCGAAGGATCCGTTTGATCTCGTTGTCATCGACTTCCTTGCCGGCGACGACGCCGCGATGGCGCGAGAAGCGGGTCGCGACCGAGGTCTCGAGCTCCACGAGCCGCTCTCGTAGGGAGCTCGGGATCTGGTGCCGAAGCATCGCGCTCGACAGCAGCTCGAGCAGCCGAGCGTGGTCCCCGTCCGCGCCATTGCCCCGAGCAGCCTCGATCGCGGCGTAGAGACCCCGGTCGGCGAGCGCGTCCGAGTACGCGAGCTCGGCGTCGGCTCGCCGTCGTGCGTTCTCATCGGTGGCATCGACGTTGGATTCCCACCAGGCGATGTTGCTGGCGAGCGTGAGTGGCCGAAACCGCTCTTCAGCCGTGCGTACGAGCGCGAAGGCGTCCTTCAAGCCCGTGCACCTGCCCGCATCCGCATGCCCGCGAGCATACCCAGTCATCTACCGTTCTCTAGGTGAGCGCGGTCGGAGCGAGAACGCTGCCCTGGAGCTGGTACACGGATCCGGGCGTCCTCGAGCTCGAGCAGGAGCGCATCTTCCGACGGTTCTGGCAGTACGTCGGCCGCGCGGACGAGATTGCCGAGCCGGGCTCCTTCTGCGTAGCACAGGCGGCCCATATTCCGGTCGTGCTCGTCCGAGACGAAGACGGTGTGCTGCGCGCGTTTCTCAACGTCTGCCGGCACCGCGGATCGCTCGTCTGCGAAGGCTCCGGCCGCCGAACGACCCTCCAATGCCCGTACCACGCATGGACCTACGGCCTCGACGGCAGGCTCGTCGCGACGCCCCGCGCGGCCCGGGAAGGTGGGATCGAGAGCGAGGAGCTCGGTCTCGTCGCTCTCCGGCTCGAGGCATGGGGACCGTTCCTGTTCGTCAACCCGGATCCAGACGCCGCTCCGCTCTCCGAGTTCCTGGAGGACGTCCCGGAGCGCATCGCCGCCGCGGGCGTCGACGTCGGCGCTCTCCGTTTTCTGCAGCGGTCAGAGTCCGAGCTCGCCGCCAACTGGAAGATCTGCGCGGAGAACTTCCTCGAGTGCTACCACTGCCCGGTCGCGCATCCGGGCTTCTCCGCCGTTATGGACGTCTCCCCGGACTCGTACCTGCTCGAGACCCGGCGCTGGGGGATGTCGCAGGCGGGTCCTCCCCGTCCCGGGCCCCGCGGCGCCTACGACCCTTCGGGCGAGGTCGAGCGTGGCCAGTTCCACTTCCTGTTCCCGAACACCGTCGCGAACGTCATGCCTGGCCGGCCGAATCTATCCATCGGCCCGATCGTTCCCCTTACCGCCGAGCGCACGCATCGCTTCCTCGACTACCTCGTGGCGCCGGACACCGACGACGCCTGGGTCAGGGAGATGCTGGCCTTCGACGCCGAGGTCGGCGCCGAGGACCGGATCCTCGTCGAGCGCGTCCAGCAAGGGGTTCGCTCCGGCCTCCTCGACGAGGGGCGCCTCCTGCCCGAGTCGGAGCAGCTCGTTGCGCATTTCCAGTCGCTGGTGCGCGACGCGCTCGCGTAGCGCAGCTCCCTGTCATTGCTCATGGGCAGCGAGCCCTCGCAAGACGTTGAACCCGCGAGCCGCGGAACCGTCAGCCCAGCCGACCGCGTGGGAACAATCACCCCGATGAAGGTCGCGATCATCGACGTCGGTTCCAACTCGGTGCGCCTGCTCGTGGCGGCGGTCGACGCGGGCAACGTCAGCCAGCTTCACCGCGAGCGCGTCTACGTACGGCTCGGCGACGACGCGTATCTCCGTGGACGGATCGGCACGCGCAAGCTCAAGGCGACCCGTGCGGTGGCCGCAAAATACGCTCGTATCGCAAGGAAAGCGGGCGCCGAGCGACTCGAGACCATCGTGACGGCTCCCGGCAGGCAGGCGGAGAATCACGAAGAGCTCGTCCGCGCGCTCGTCAAGGCGACCCGCTCGTCCGTCGTCGTGTTAAGCGCCGCCGACGAGGGCCGGCTGGCGTGGGAAGGCGCAGCTGCACGGCTGGACGAGTCGCCCGACACGGTCGCCGTCGTCGATCTCGGCGGGGGGTCGTGCGAGGTCGCAGTTGGAACCCAGGCGCAAGGGCCGACCTGGGTGCGCTCCATCGAAGCCGGGGCGCTGCGCGTGACGCGCGCGTTTCTCGGTGGGAACCCGCCGAAGAACGAGCGAATCGCGCACGCACGTAGCGAAGTCCGAGAGCTCGCGAAGAACCTCCATCCTCCCCAACCCGACGCGACGTTGGCGGTCGGAGGGACAGCGCGCGCGGTCGGTCGCATCGTCGGACGCCCCTTCGGCGTCTACCAGCTGGAGCAGCTCGTCTCCACACTCGCGGACGTACCTGCCGAGAGCGTGACGGAACCGCACGGCATCACCTTCGAGCGGGCCGAAACCCTGCTCGGCGGAACGCTCGTCCTCTCCGAGATCGCGCAACGTCTGGGCTGTGACCTCGATGTCGGCCGGGGCGGACTGCGCGAGGGTGCGGCGCTCGCTCTCGCGCGCGCCGACGCAGCTGCTGCCTAGCCGTTAGCGCCCGAGCGAGACGAGGATCTTCGGGCTCACGCTCCAGCGCAGGGCGGCGGTTCCCGCCTCGACACCGCCGTCACAGCGCAGGCACATCGAGCCGCCCTTCTTCAGCTCGAGACGCTGCGGGCGCCCGTCGCCGGCGAGGAGCAGAGACGCGAGCTCCGAGAGCAGCGGCTGGTGGCCGACGAGGCCGACCGCCGACTCCTGCCGGTCCCGCAGCGCGTCGAGGCACTCGCCCCGCGGAGTCTGCGGCTCGAGCGCGGGCCACTCCTCCGGAATCGGCCATCCGGCCTCCTCCGTCAAGAGCTCCGCGGTATGCCACGCACGCACGTGCGGGCTCGCGAGCACTATGTCGACCTCGTCTCCCAGGCGGCGCAAACCGCGCGCGGCGGCTCGAAAGCGCTCGATTCCCGCGGGGGTGAGTGGCCGCTGGGAATCATCCGGCCAGCGCGCCGCGTCGCGCGGCTCGGCGATCGCGTGTCGTACGAGATAGAGATCCATGCGAGACCCGGATGGTAGGGGCGTACCTAGACGAGAGCAGCGCGTCCCTCGAGGAAACGGAGCACTTGCGCGTCGCGCGCGTAGCTGAGGACGACTTGGGCCTCCTCGATGGACAGCCAGCGGCCGTCGTCGACCTCGTTCCGAAACTCGAGGTCGCCGGCGATCGGCGTCATCAGCCAGTAGCGCACGCGCTTCGCACGACCACGGGCGTCGTCGTAGCGGGTTGTGGCGAGCTCCTCGCCGAGCTCACAGCGAAGACCGGTCTCCTCCTCGACCTCCCGGAGCGCACAGGTCTCGTCGCGCTCGCCCCGCAGCGCCTTTCCCTTGGGAAGCGACCAGTCGCCGTACTTCGGCCGGTGAACCACGAGAACTTCGAGCCCGGTCTCTCCAGGACGCGTGACCACACCGCCCGCCGCGCGGATCACGGACGTGCCTTTCGCGCCCGCCGGTCGAGCAGCCTCCAGGCCTGCGGCCATTCGGCACGCGCCTTTCTCCGGCGCGCACGCTCCCACTTCAAAAGCTTTCGGACGGCATCATCGGCTTCGCGCCTGTCATCCGACCACGCGCGAATACGCTCTTCGGCGACGAACGCGTCCTGGTGCTCCCCGAGCACGTCCTGGAGCGCCTTCGCCGCGTCGACGAAGCGCTCACCGGGCAGGCCAAGCTCATGCGCGGCCAGCTCCGCCGCGTACCGGGATCGTTTGACCTTGATGCGGGCGGCGTGAAGCTCGTCGTCGCTCGAATCGTCGTCCAACCGACCGAAGGCTCGCCGCGTGCGTCCGAACTCCGTCCACCAGAGCTCGGCAAGCGTGCGCCGCGCCTCCGTGGCGAGTCGTGGCTCGGGCGTCTCGAGTCGGTCGAGGAGCCTCGGATAGCGCTCCTCGGAGAGCACGGAGACAACGACGGCACGTGCTTTCCGACGCTCCCGTTCTAGCCCCTCGAGCATGCCCCGGACCGCACGCCGCTCGTCTCCGAGCCGCGCGATCTCGCCGCCCAGCCGGTCGATGAGCACATCGAGGTCGCGCGCGGGCCCGAGCGCGGACCCGATCCAGCGAAGCTCGTCGCGCCAGTCATCCGCCCACTCGGAGTCGAGCAGCGGCTCGGCTGCTCGCAGAAAAGCGCGTGCCCTTCGCGTCGCTACGCGCATCTGGTGGAGGTCCTCGGGATCGGACCCGAGCCGGGTGCCCGGATCGTGGGCGAGAAGCCGGTCATGCTGGTCAACGAGGGCGGCTACGAGCACGTCGCTGAATGCGGCGTCGGCTGTCAGAGCCGGCCGCCGCGTGGACGGGGAGAGGTTCAGGGCGCGAAAGAGCTTCGGGCGGAACTCGGCCGACGCGGCGCCGGCTCGCCGAAGAGCCTTCTCCAGACGCTGGAGCGTGCGCTCGTCGCCGCCGTCGACCAACTCGACCTCCAGCTCACGAAACCGCGAAGTGATGCGTTGTCCGTCGAGCACCGCGACCGCGTCCTCGACGATCTCGGCTCCATCGGTTCGCACCGTCTTTCGGCGTGTGCGAAGCCGCGCCACGCGAACCGGCTCGTGGCCACGCAGGTGG
This sequence comes from Actinomycetota bacterium, assembly GCA_013817555.1. Lineage (GTDB taxonomy): Bacteria > Actinomycetota > Thermoleophilia > Gaiellales > Gaiellaceae > GMQP-bins7. The sequence continues at coordinate 10,517 of JACDCN010000016.1, read as the reverse complement.
GCGAAAAGCAAGGCGACAAGATCGCTCGGAGGGCGGGCAGGCGTTCCTGCCACCTCCAGCTCGATCCTCGCGGCGCCGCGTGGCACCTTGAGCTGCCAGAGACCGGAGCCCTCCTCGCTGCGATGGCGCAGAGTGATGTCGTGGCGCGCCAGCTTGAGCTCAGGCGTGTCGTAGTACGTCGAGACGAAGTCCCGGCTCGGGAGCTCCACGCCGAGATCGCTCAGGCGAAAGCCGTCGGAGGGCGTGAGCTTGAGCTCACGTTCGAGCGTCTGGCGCACTCTCGCAGCGTAATGAGCTAAGCCGCTCAGAACGTCTCGGAGTGGTGAACTCGGCGTCGCGTTAGACGGCTTTCGTCCCGCGCACGACTTCATAAGCGAGCGCACCGAGCGTGCCTCCGACGAGCGGCGCCACGAGATACAGCCAGAGCGAATCGCCGACACCCGACGCGATCGCCGGCCCGAGCGAGCGCGCGGGGTTCAACGACGCCCCGGAGATTGGCCCGCCGACGAGCGATGCGAGTGCGATCGTGCCGCCGATCGCAATCGCCGCTGCCTCTCCGACTGCCCGCGTGTCGGTGGCGACAGCCATGATCACGAAGAGCAGGATCGCTGTCAGGACGACCTCCCAGAGAAACGACTGCGCCTGGGAGCCCGAAGGCGTCGTCGCACCGACGTCGGCCACGTCCCCCAGCGAGATCCGCAGCAGGACCGCCGCCGATAGTGCGCCGGTGACTTGAGCCGCCCAGTAGGCCGGAACGCGGGCGCCGGGAAAGTGACGTCTCAGCGCAAACGCGAGCGTCACTGCCGGATTCAGGTGCGCCCCCGAGATGTGTCCGACGGCGTAGACCATCGCCATGATCACAAGGCCGAACGCCAGCGCGATGCCGACGCTTCCGAGGGCTCCGCTCTCCTCGTCGACCATGATCGCGCCGCCCCCGACGAAGACGAGGGCGAACGTGCCGATCGCCTCGGCTCCGAGCGACCGGAAGAAAGACCCCTCCACGCGCTCAGGCCTGAACGGGCGTCGGCACAAGGAGAAGGCCGATTCTTTCCAGTACGCCCGGCGTCACCCGGTAGTACGCGAACGTTCCGCGCTTTTCGCGTTCCAGCAAGCCCGCTCGTACCAGCTGCTTCAGGTGGTGACTCACCGTGGGCTGCGCGATCCCGAGCGTTGGCTGGAACTCGCAGACACAGACCTCCTCCCCGCCTGCTTCGAGCAGGACGTTGAGGATGCGCAAGCGGTTGCGATCGGCGAGCGCCTTGAACAGCCGCTCGAGCTCGATGCCATCCTCAACGGAAAGCGTCGAACCCGAAAGCGGGGTGCAGCAATCGACCGTCGGCAGCGTCTTCATCGCGAGGATCCTATCCATATATTTACCACGGTCAATATTGACCTTCGCCGATATGTCTGGGACGATCGTCCGAGCCCAGCGACCTGGAGGGATTCCGTGACCGAGATGCTCGACCCCGTCACCCGACAGCATGTGGAGAAGGCGGCCGAGGCGCTGCAAGATGAGTTCTCAGGAACCTTCTCGCGAGAGACGATTGCGCGCTTCATTGCCGAGTCCGTCGACCTGCTCGGCGGGTCGAAGATCAACGTGTTCGTCCCTGTCCTCGCGCACCGCTTCACCCGCGAGCGCTTGAAGGCGCTTGGGCAAGCCGAAGGCGTGATCACGAAGGATCTGCCCGAGGTCCTGTTCGTCTGCGTCCAGAACGCAGGCCGCAGCCAAATGGCTGCTGGTCTGCTCACGCTTCGGTCGGGCGGGCTCGTCGGCGTCCGCTCGGCCGGCTCGGATCCGGCGGAGAGCGTGAACCCGTTGGCGGCGGAGGCGATGGTCGAGCTCGGGGTCGACCTCGAGGACGCCTTCCCGAAGCCGCTCACCGACGAAATCGTTCGCGCCGCGGACGTCGTCGTCACCATGGGCTGCGGCGACGCGTGTCCGATCTACCCCGGCAAGCGCTACGAGGACTGGGAGGTTGGCGACCCCGCGGAGACATCGTCGCTCGATGAGGTTCGGAGCATCCGCGACGACATCGACCGGAGGATCCAGCGATTGCTCGCGGAGCTCGACGTGGCGGTCGTCTCCCAGCTGTCAGAAGTCGTTCCAGACGCATGAGGGGCGGCCAAGTGGCCGCCCCTCACTGACAGGCGGAGCGGTGGAGGGGAGAGCTCAGCCCTTGTTCGAGGCTTTCACGGCGAGAGCGAAGTTCGTCCGCGCGCGCTTGAGCTGCACCTTGGTCAGCGGCACGAAACGGGCTCGCTGCGCGATCTTGACCTCGTTGTCGAAGATGTAGTCGAGGAACGCCTGCACTTCCTTCCGCTTGAAGGAGGAACCCTTCGCGTAGACGAAAAGCGGCCGGGAGAGTGGCTTGTACGAGTTCGAGTGAACCGTGCTCACGCCCGGCGCGACGCACTGGTCCGTCTTCGGATTTCGGATCTGAACCGCGTTCAGCCGATTCTGGTTCTCGGTGTAGTACGAGTAGCCGAAGTAGCCCATGCCACCGCGTTCACCAGAGACGCCCTGGACGAGCACGTTATCGTCCTCCGAGGCCTGGTAGTCGGTGCGACTGGCACGCGCTTTACCGTTGATCGCCTCGGTGAAGTACTCGAACGTTCCGGAATCCGTTCCCGGGCCGAACAGCTTCAGCGCCACGTCCGGGAAGCCGGAGCGAACGTCTTTCCAGTTGTTGACCTTCGAGCCGGGCTCCCAGATCTTCTTCAGCTCGGCGACCGAGAGACACTGCGCCCACGAGTTCTGCTGGCTGACGACGACAGTGAGCGCGTCGTTGGCGACGGTGAATGCACGCCACGAGCCGATGTTGTTCGTCTTGCATGCCTGAGCTTCCGAGATCCGCATCGGCCGCGACGCATCGGAGAGATCGGTCTCGCCCTTACAAAAGCGCTGGAAGCCGCCGCCGGTACCGGAGATGCCGACGGTGACTTTCACCTTGGATGCGCCCGCTCTGGAAAAGAGCTCCGCGGCCGCTTGCGTATATGGGCCGACCGTCGACGAGCCATCCGCGCTGATCGAGCCGCCGAGATTCTTCAGGTTGTATGTGGGGTTCTGGGCCGACGCTCCCACCGCCACCGATGCGATCGCAAGTGCGGCCACCACCCCGCCGGCGACCGCTTTACTGCGGCGCCCCAAGAAAGATTTCATCTCTGCCCCCAACTCCTCTGTGTCGAATTCCGTTTGCAGCGCAATGGTGGCTTCAGGGAAAGGCGAGATGGGCCTAGAAGGAGTGAACGCCTCGTGACGAAGTGGTGAAGCCGAACTACGGCGTGAAGCGGGAGGGACGCCGCGGCCGCGCAGCGGCCGCCTTCAGGGATCTACGCGACCGGATCCGCGATAGCTGATTCCGGTCTTGCGCAGAAAGTCAGACGGGCCGCTGCCCGTCTTCGTGCGAGGCGTCGGTGAACTCGGCGAACTCACCGGTCACGATGAACGCCGTCTGCTCGCCGATGTCGACCGCGTTGTCGCCAATCCGCTCGAAGCAGCGCGCAACGGTGATCTGTCTCATACCCCACTCGAGGGCTTCGGCATCGTTGACGTACCCGAGCACCTCCTGGAACACCTGCCGGTTCGCGGTGTCGACGAGATCGTCGAGCTGATGCAACCCACGCGCCTGCTGGAGGTCTCGTGCCGCAAAGGCGGAGAGCGAGACCCTGACCATCTCCGCGCAACGTTCACCCATGTCGACGAGACCCTCGACCACCGCTTGCCTCGTACCGAGATGGCTTGAAAGCTTCGTCAGCTTGGCGATCGTCACGCATTGATCGCCCATGCGCTCGATGTGCAGCGCCGAGTGGAGCACCGCGAGGACGAGCCGAAGATCGCTCGCCACAGGGGTCTGGCGTGCCAACACCATCTCGACCTGCCTCTCCAGCGCGAGGTAGCGCTCGTCCACCTCGTCGTCGAACGCGATCACCTCGTCACAGAGCTCGACGTCCTGCGTGCGCATGGCGTCGATAGCGCCACGGATCGACCGGAAGACGATCTCGCCCGCTTCCTGGAAACTCGCTTCCAAGGAGTCCAGCTCCGATTGCAGCCCGATTCTCATCCGAACCGCCCGGTCACGTAGTCCTCGGTTCGCTTGTCGGACGGGGTCGTGAAGATCTTCGTGGTCATGTCGTACTCGACGAGGATGCCGCGACGGGCGCTCCCGTCCTCGTCCACCACGACGCTGAAGAACGCGGTCATGTCTGCGACCCGCGCCGCTTGTTGCATGTTGTGAGTGACGATCACGATCGTGTACTCGCGCTTCAGCTCGTGCATCAGGTCCTCGATGCGGGTGGTCGAGATCGGATCGAGTGCCGATGCCGGCTCGTCCATGAGAATCACATCCGGCTCGACCGCGAGCGCGCGTGCGATGCACAGGCGCTGCTGCTGGCCGCCCGACAACCCCAGGGCGCCATCCTTCAGCCGGTCCTTCACCTCGTCCCAGAGCGCTGCCCGGCGAAGCGCGCCCTCGACCCGCTCGTCGAGACTGCCTTTCATGTCGAGCACGCGGGGCCCGAAGGCGATGTTGTCGTAGATCGACTTCGGGAACGGGTTCGGCTTCTGGAAGACCATGCCGATGCGCCGCCGGATCTCGACCGAGTCGACGTCGGGTCCGTAGAGATCCTCGCCGTGGTACAGCACAGTCCCTTCGACCTTCGCTCCGGGAATGAGATCGTTCATGCGATTGAAGCAGCGGATGAAGGTGCTCTTTCCGCATCCGGAAGGACCGATGAATGCCGTAACCGTATTTCGGTATACGTCGATGTCGACTTCTTCGAGAGCGGGCTTTCCGCTGTAGTAGACAGCGAGATTCGTCACGGAGAAGACCTTCTCGCGGCGTTCGACGTCCGCCCGGTCGAGGGCGCCTCGCGAAGCCTCTGCGATCCGGGTGTTGTCGATGTGTGGTTGCGTCTCCATCTGGGTCATTGCCTCACCACTTCTGGCGGTACCGGTTACGAACGAAGATTGCCACGGCGTTCATAGCAAGGACGATCACGAGTAGCACGATCGCGCCCGCCGCTGCGACCGTCTGAAACTCCGGATCGGGCTGTCTCACCCAGTTGTAGATCTGGATGGGGAGAGCGGTGTACTCGCCGAAGAGCGTCGGGTTGAATGCGACGTACACGGTTGCTCCCACCATGAGCAACGGCGCGGTTTCGCCGACGGCGCGCGAAAGCGCGAGGATCGAACCGGTCGCCATACCCGGGATCGCCGCCGGCAGCACCTGCCGCCACACGACCTGCCATTTCGTGGCACCGAGGGCGAAGGCGCCCTGCCGGATCGAGTCGGGGACGCCACGGATCGCCTCGCGGGATGCCACGACGACGGTCGGGAGTACGACGAGGGTGAGAATGAGCGCGCCTGCAAAGACCACACGGCCGATCCCGATCCCGCGGACGATGAACGCAAGGCCGAGGATCCCGTAGACGATCGACGGCACCGCGGCGAGGTTCTGGATGTTGACCTCGATCAGCTTGTTCCACCACCGCTCGCGGTTGGCGTACTCCTCGAGATAGATCGCCGTCAACACGCCGATCGGGACGGAGAGGAGGAGAACGACCAACCCGAGATAGAGCGTGGCAAGAATCGCTGGGCGCGCGCCAGCCTCTTCCGGCAGCGACGAGGGAGCCTCGGTGAACAGCGTTCCAGTGAGCGCCGGCCACCCCGTGATGACGATGTCAACGAGCAGGACCGCGAGCGTTCCGAACGCGACCAGCATCGAGAACAGCATCGCGCCCTTGAAGAGCCGGTTCTTCCAGGCGCGTCCGCTCCGGGCCGCTTGCTCCGGTGCAGGCTCGTAGTCTCGCTCGACGTGGGGCTCGATGATTGTCATTCGTAAACCTCGCGGAACTTCCGCACCATCCTGATGGAGAAGAGGTTCAGGACGAGCGTGATCACGAAGAGGGTGAGCCCGACTGCGAAGATGGTCTTGTACTCATTCGAGCCCGTCGGCACGTCGCCGAACCCGGTGGCGCCAATGAATGCTGTCATCGTCTCGATGGGCTCGCGTGGATCGAGCGTGATTTGCGCCAGCTGGCCACCGGCGATGAGAACGATCATCGTCTCGCCGACGGCGCGGGAGAATCCGAGGACGTACGCCGCGATGATCCCCGAGATTGCCGCAGGGACGACGATGCGCGTCGAGACCTGCAGCTTGTCTGCTCCGAGCGCATATCCGCCCTCGCGTAGGTCACGCGGTACCGCGGCCATCGCATCCTCGGAGAGCGACGCGATGGTGGGGATCAACATCACGCCGAGGACGAGGCTGGCTGCGAGGGCATTGAAGATCGCGACGTCGAGGCCGATGTCTCGCAGAAGCGGCGTGACGAAGGTGAGCGCGAAGTAGCCGAGGACGACAGTCGGGATCGCCGCGAGAATCTCGAGGATCGGCTTCAAGACACGTGCCGCTTGGTGGTTCGCGTACTCGCTCAGGTAAATCGCCACGCCGAGCCCGAGAGGGAAGGCCACGAGCGCCGAGAGGGACGAGATCACGATCGTCCCCACGACGAGCGGCACCACACCGAACTGCCCGTCCAGGAAGAGCGGCGTCCACGTGGTACCCGTCAGGAACTCCCAGGGACTGACCTCGCCGAAGAACTCGATTGCGGGGAGCAGGAGCGAGACGACGATTCCGAGCGTCGTCAGCACCGACACCGCGGCGGCGAGAAAGAGCAGCCCGTGGATGAGCAGCTCGCCCCAACGGATCCTCTTGCGCGGCAGAGCGACCGAAGGCAGACCGACGGCAGCGTCCGGCGTATGCACCTAGCCCGTGGCTTCCTCGAGCTTCGATCGCTCCTCCGCGAGTTGCTCATCGCTCAGGGGGACGAACTGCGCCGCTTCGGCAATCGAGCTGTTCTGGTCGAGCATGAACAGGACGAAGTTGCGAACGTCCTCCTTGTCGTCGAACGAGCTTCGCTTCACGTAGACGTAGAGCGGTCGGGACAACGGTGTGTAGGAGCCGTCTTGCGCTGCCTCTGCGCTCGGCGCGACGCAGCCGCTCCCGCCGTCGACCTCGAGCGCCTCGAGAGTCGCTTGGTTCTGCTCGTAGTAGGAGAAGCCGAAGTACCCGAGTCCCCCGCGATCACCAGACACGCCCTGCACGATCACGTTGTCGTCCTCGCTCGGAGAGAAGTCCGTCCGGCTGGCGCCCTCCTCCCCGTTGATGACGCCGGTGAAGTAATCGAAGGTGCCGGAATCCGTCCCCGGGCCGAACAGGGTGAGCTCGACGTCCGGGAACGACGGATCCACCTGATTCCAGTTCGTAACCTTGGAGCCGGGCCCCCAGATGGTCTCGAGCTGGTCGACAGTCAGGCAGGTCGCCCAGTCGTTCTCCATGTTGACCACGTTGGTCAAGGCATCGGTCGCTATGCGGAACTCGATGTATTCGACCCCTGCGTCGGCGCAGAGCGCCTGCTCGTCCTCGTCGATCGGTCGTGAGGCGTTCGAGAGATCGGTCTCCCCGGCGCAGAAGCGCTCGAAGCCGCCGCCGGTGCCTGAGATCCCGACGGTAATGTCCACTCCCTCGGCGTCCTTGAAGTCCTCCGCTGCCTTGGTGACGAACGGCCCCACCGTGCTCGAACCGTCCGCACTGATGGTGCCGCCTCCGCCGTCGCCTCCGCCACAGCCGGCTGCGACGAGCGCAAGAGCTGCCATGGAGAGGAGAAGCGTGATCGATCTGCGTGATTTCATGCGGCCAGTCTCCCCGGCCGGACCCTAGCGCCGGGAGGCCGGATGGTGAATATATGGTGAAAGTAGGGTGAACGCCTAGGCTAGGACGGCGCAGGGAAAAGGCAGCGAATCTCGAGTCCGCTCCCGCGGCCGCCGCTCGCCTCGACCGTGCCGCCGGCTTGCGTCACGATGTGCTTCACGATTGCGAGACCGAGACCAGTCCCTCGCGACGAGCGCGCGCGGTCGGCACGGTAGAAACGTTCGAAGAGCCTCGGCAGTGCCGACTGCTCGACCCCCTTCCCGTCGTCACTTCCGGCGACCACGACGGAGCCGTCAGGTCCTCGTCGAGCCGAAAGCGTGAACGCCGTCCCTGGGCCGGCGTAGCGGATCGCATTCTCCGCGAGATTGCGCGCAACCACGCGAAGCATCCGCGGCCGAATCGTCAGCTCGATGGCCGGATCACAGACGAGCCGTAGCTCGACTCCGGCCCGATCCGCCCGCTCTTCGAGCTCCGCGAGAGCCTGCTCCAGCACCGGACGAACTGGCTCGGCTCCCAAAGCCACGACCCGCGCACCCGACTCGAGCTCACTCAGGAAGAGGACCTCGTCGATCAGCTCGGTGATCTGCTCCACCTCGTTCGTCGCCTGCTCGACAAGCTCGTTCACGTCCTCTCCTGGCAGCGTCGCCGTCTCGAGCAACGTGAGCAGTCGCGCGAGCGGGGTTCGCAGCTCGTGCGAGACCGCAGCGGTGAACCCCGACCGCAACTCCTCGTATGCCGCCAGGTCGCCCTCGCGCGAGAGGTACACGAGCCGCTCCCGGCGCCCGTCCACCTCGTAGGGGAAGACGAGAGGGATCACGCCGAGACCACCCGTCAGAAGATCGGACGGCAATGGCTCGCCGTCCCGGATGCCGTCGACGCTCTGGCGAGCACGCCGGCTTGCCATCAGAACGCGGTCGTCGTCGTCGAGGACGACCACGGCCTCGCGGCTCTCTTCCACGAGTGTCCGCCCTCGAATCGCCTCGACATCCATCGCTGTCGTTCTAACAGAACCTTTGCGCAACGCTTTCGTCCACCTCACGCGACCCAAACTCACATGTCGGTGAATCCATCTGTCCTCTACGAAGGAGAGATGAGATGGGACGCAAGGCATTTGCACTCACGACCGCTGTTCTCGTGGCGCTGGTCGTCACGGCAGTCGCTGCTGCGGCCGTGATCAACGGCACACCCGGCGACGACGTGCTGCGTGGGACCGACCAGGCGGACGAGATCCGCGCATTCGCCGGCAACGATCACGTCTACGCCCGTGATGGCGCCGATCTGGTTCGCGCCGGGTCGGGGGACGACGGCGTCCGCGCTGGTGACGGCGGCGACCTCGCCTACGGAGGCCGGGGCGATGACGTGATCGCCGGTGGGAACGGAAACGACCGCCTGTACGGCGGCTCCGACGCGGATCAGGTTCTCGGCGGTGACGACGGCGACCGCGTATCCGGGAACAAGGGGCCGGACGTGGTCTCCGGTAACGACGGTCCGGACTCGGTCTTCGGCGGTGACGGCGCGGACCGTTCGTTCGGCGGCAGCGGGGACGACGAGCTGCACGCGCTCGCGGCCGACAACGATCCCGACCTGCTCAATTGCGGGCCGGGCGACGACAAGGCGTTCGTGCTCCGCTCCGAGCGACCGTCAACGACGCTGGTCGGCTGCGAGACGCTGCTGATCGTCGTCGAGCTGACGGCTGACCAGGAAGAGGGCGAGAACTCGGACGCGGACACGGAGGCTGACGGGTAGCACGTTGCTGCTCGTCATTCACCACCCGGTTACCGTTCGGTAACCATACGACGGCCCCCGTGTCTCCTGGGGGCCGTCACTATGTCATCAGATGGCGAAGGTCTTGATCATCGAGGACGACGACATCATCGCCCGGGGGATGGCGCGTCACCTCGAATCCGCCGGGTTCGACGCCGTCGGGGTAGCCAACGGCGAGACCGGGCTCGCCCGGCTGCGCTTCGAGCGGCCCGACGTCTGTGTCCTCGATCTCATGCTCCCCGGAATCGACGGCTGGCGCGTCATCGAGCAAGCGCGCTCCGAGGGGATCGGCACTCCGATCATCGTCGTTTCCGCGCGCGGGACGGAGCACGACCGCGTGCACGCACTCGAGATCGGCGCGGACGACTACCTAGTGAAGCCCTTCTCTCTCAAGGAGCTGACCGCGCGCGTGCGCGCCGCGGCCCGCCGCGGCGTCAGCGAGGCCGAGCCGCGCCGCGGCGACGCGATCGTGATCGAGGAGCTGCGACTCGACCCCGACAACGTGCAGGCGTTCGTCAATGGCGAAAGCGCGGAGCTGACTCCGACAGAGTTCCGGCTCGTGTACACGCTCGCGCGCGAGCAAGGCCGAGTTCTGACCCGCGACGAGCTCCTGCAGCGCGTGTGGGGCCGGCGTGCCTCACACCGCGACCGCACGGTGGACGTCTTCGTCCGCAAGCTTCGCGAGAAGATCGACCGCCAGGCGCCGCGGCACACCTTCATCCACACGCGCTACGGCGTCGGCTACAAGCTCGAAGCGCTGCCCAAGACGTAAGCCCTCGTCGATTCGAGCGATCGCGCAAGTGCGGAAGATCACGAGGGTCTGACCCTGGACACGTCCGCAAAGGACGGCGAACCGTGTGCCAAGAGAGTGACGACTCATCCACAGGGAGGGATGCCGTCGGCTACACTTAGCCTCATTAATGATTAGCGAGGTTATGCTTGATATCCAGCAGGTTGCATCTGACCTGCGTCCTGTTCTCCTCCGCCTCTCCCGCGAGCTTCGCAAGGAGACGGAGCAGCTCGGCGTCACGGCACGCCAGGCAA
>JACDCN010000167.1 GCA_013817555.1 Actinomycetota bacterium | reverse complement strand
GCAAGCACGGCGGGCAGGCGCCGTCACGGTCAAGCGAACGAGCATGGTCGTCAACTGCCCCTTCGTCTGAGGCGCCATCGTCGGCTCAAGGAGGCCGCCGCTCGCCGGGCGGCCTCCTCGCCCGCACGACCGAACACTGATCGGCTCGAGCCGCTGTCGCAAGTCAGTGGCCTGCTTCTGCCGCGTCGCACTGCTGACCGAGGCGGCAAGCCTCGAGGCTTCAAGGAGGGTCGATCCCGTCGTCGACGCAGCGGGTGCTCCTCAGCGTTCTGGTTTGTCGCGACGCCGGGGGTGTCACGTGTGCCCTGTCCGGTGAAGTGGGCCCGGTCAGCCCGCCCTCTTTGGGGCACTCCTCGGCGTGAGCGGGTTGCTGATCGGGTACACGCGCGTGTCGACCGACGCACTGGACCTCACCGCCCAGCGTGACGCGCTGCGGGCGCTCGGCGTGGCCGGCGAGCGCATCTACGTGGTTCCGCAGGTTCGAGCGTAACTCGATGGCGCCGGCCGTCTCTCGTCCAAGCAGGGCGCGCTACGCTCGCTTCGCGTAATCCGCGTCCTCTTCGCCGAGATCGACCGTGCCACCAGGACGATATGCAGCTCCCGTCTGGCGTCCATCGCGGTTCTCGGCGGCCTGCTTGAGTCCCGCGAGGATCGACGCCTGGGCGTGGTGGAACTTGCGCTTGACGAGCGGGCTCATGAGCCGGACGAGCATGCTCGTGGGTTGGAAAGCGCTCTCCGCGATGACGCGCGTACCGCCGTCGACGGTTTGCAGACTGAAGCCTGCGCGCCAGTCGGAGACCATGCGGCTGAAGCCGGTCGAGTCTTCTTCGATCGCCCAGCTGATCTTCCGTTCCTCCGCGTGTACGCCTGTGACGCTCTCAAACCTCCATGGTAAGGAGGGGGTCGACAGGGCGCGCCATGTGAGCCGAGGACCAGGTGCTCTTCGAGATGGAAGCAGAAGGTCGGGCGCCGACGGGGCTCCGAGAGTACCTGCGAGAAAGACCCGCGATACGCGTCTTTCACCTCCTGAAAACCGCAGATTTGCAGGGGTCTCTGACCCCCAAAACAAGCGGATGATGGGACTCGAACCCACGGCCTCCTGCATGGCAAGGAGATGGCGCGAGTGGACTGGAGACGCCAGGAGCCGCCAACTTGGCTCCATTCCGCGCTTTCCGCGAGCGTCTGACTGACAGGAAGCGCCAGCAACCGACAGCGAAACCTAGCCAGAAACCTAGCCACTCAGCACCTGACCGTCGCAGGCCGGAACACCGTGTCTTGCGATGATCCTCAACGGTGACGTTTGAAGCGCTGCTAAGGAATCTGGCTCCGGGCGGCCGGGAGTTCGAGCACCTCTGCAAGTGGCTGCTGGAGAACGTCCCCGAGTACCGCTCGCAGCTCAAGCAGGTCTGGCTCTGGAACGATTGGCCCGGCCGGAGAGGCCGAGATATCGGGATCGACCTCGTTGCCGAGGATCGCGAGCGGTAGGAGCGGAGTGCTCCTTGCCTAGGCTTCGACGCAGCGCGATCATGTGCACGTGCCAGACCTTCCGAGCGGGACCGTCACGTTGCTGTTCACGGACATCGAGGGCTCGACCCGTCTCCTGCACGAGCTCGGGGAGCGCTACGCGGATGTGCTCGCGGAGCACCGTAGAGTATTGCGCGACGCGTTCTCGCGCCACGGCGGGGTCGAGGTGGACACGCAGGGGGACGCCTTCTTCTTCGCGTTCGCGCGTGCGACCGACGCGGTCGCTGCCGCCGGAGACGCCCAAGATGCCCTCGGCGACGGTCCCGTGCGCGTGCGGATCGGCGTGCACACCGGCGAGCCGGTCGTGACGGACGAGGGGTACGTAGGCGCCGACGTGCACCAGGCAGCGCGGATCATGAGCGCCGGGCATGGAGGACAGATTCTCGTGTCGGAGACGACGCGCCGGCTGCTCGGTGCAACGGCGGAGGTGCGCGATCTCGGTGACCATCGCCTCAAGGACCTGACAGCGCCGCAGCGCCTCTATCAGCTGGGCGACGCGCACTTCCCGCCGCTTCGAACCCTGTACCGGACGAACCTGCCGATCCAGCCGACGCCGCTCGTCGGCCGGGAGCGTGAACTCGAGGAGGCCGGGACACTCATCCGCTCGCATCGCTTGCTCACCCTCACGGGGCCGGGGGGCAGCGGTAAGACGCGCCTGGCGCTTCAGCTCGCCGCCGAGGCCGTCGAGCAGTTCCCCGACGGTGTCTTCTGGGTCCCGCTGCAGGCGCTCCGCGACCCGGCCCTCGTCGAGCGGGCGATCGGAGCGTCCGTCGGCGCCGACGACGGCCTGATCGAGTACGTGGGGAACAAGCGGCTGCTTGTCCTCCTCGACAACTTCGAACAGGTCGTCGAGGCGGCGCCGAACGTCGCGGCGCTGCTCGCCGGCACGCCCCACGTGACGGTGCTCGTTACGAGCCGTGAGCCGCTGCAGGTGGAGTCCGAGCAGCGCTACCCGGTCGAGCCCTTGCCCGAGGACGACGCCGCCCTGCTCTTCCTCGAGCGCGCCCGCGCCGTCGCCCCCGCCTTCCGCCCGACGGGGGTGGTGGGCGAGATCTGCCGGCGCCTGGACGGGCTGCCACTCGCGATCGAGCTGGCGGCGGCGCGGGTGGCGCTGCTGGAGCCGGAGGAGCTCCTCGCGCGGCTGGAGCAGCGGCTCTCGCTGCTGGCCTCGCGCTCACGCGACGCGCCGGCCAGGCAGCGGACGCTGCGTTCCACGATCGAGTGGAGCTACGAGCTCTGTGAGCCGGACGAGCAGCAGCTCTTCCGCCGCTTGGCCGTCTTCCAGGGCAGCTTCTCGCTCGAGGCCGCAGAGTCGGTCTGCGCCGCCGACCTGGACACGCTCGAGTCGCTGCTCGTCAAGAACCTCCTTCGCCGCTGGGGCAGCGGCCGCCTCGGCCTCCTCGACACGATCCGCGAGTACGCGCTCGAGCGGCTGGACGCGTCGCCAGAGGCCGAGGAGGTGCGCCGGCGCCACGCCGAGCACTTCCTCGCCGTCCTGCAGGAGGCGAACCTCAACGCCGGCAAGCTCGACGCACGCAAGCCCTTGCGCCACGACATTGCGCTTGCTGAGCAGGAAAACCTGCGCGGCGCCCTCGCCTGGGCCGTTCGGAGTGGCTCGGTCACTCTCGGACTCGAGCTCGCGACGGCGGCAGATTGGTGTTGGGTGATGCACGACTCTGACGAAGGCATGCGCTGGTTCCACCGCCTGCTCGAGCGCCCCAAGACGGAGACCGTCGCTCCCGACCTCCGCGCCGATGCCCTGCGCTGTTACGCCGCCTCGGCGTACATGAGCGGGAATCCTCAGCTGTCCGAACGTCTGTTGGAAGAGAGCCTGGCCGTGTACGAGGAGCTGGAAGACGAGCACGGCCGCGCCGTGCTCCTCCACCGCCTCGGGATCAGCGCGATGAACCGCGGAGACCTGGATCGCGCGCGTCGGCTCGTCGAGGAGAGCCATGTCATTCATGCGCGCAAGGAGGAGCCCGTGACGAGGGCGTTCCGCTTGGGGGAGACGACGGGAACGCTCGGCGCCATCGCCCGCGACGCAGGAGATGACGAGCGCGCGTACGCGCTGATCTCCGAGAGCGCGACCGTCGCTCGGCAGGCTGGCGTCGTCTGGTGGGAAGGCGGGATGCTTGCGGAGCTGGCCGCGCTTGCGCTGAACGCCGACCGCGTCGAGGAGGCGGAGACGCGTGCCCGGGAGTCCCTTGCGATCGCCGACTCGTTGCACGACCGACCCGGCCGCGTTTTCGGGGTCGGCCTCCTCGCCTGGGCCGCGGCCGCGCGCGGCGAACCCGAACGCGCGGGCCGGCTATGGGGGGCGATCGAGGACGAGCTGGCAGGCGCGCCGCTCGGCGGCTGGCAGCGCCACCGCGACGCGTGTGAGCTCCGAATCCGCAAGCTCGCCGGATCTGAGTTCGAGCGTTGTCTCGCCGAGGGCCGCGCGTTGACGCTCGACGACGCCGTCTCGCTGGCTCTGGCGGCGCGAGATGCCGAAGCGGGAGCCGCCTCACCAAGTCCGACCGCCTAGGTTCAAGCTAGGCGGTCGCGTTCGCGATCCCGCATGGCGCGGAGATCGCCTGGCCAGGACGTGCCGTTCATGGGGCATGAAGCACGCGCGCGAACTCGCAGAGATCGCTCAGGGTGTTCTTGCAGGCAAGCAGTACAAGGTCGAGCGAAAGCCGTTTCGCGACGACGTGATCGCGATCTGGCGAGCAAACGCGGAAGCAGCAAGCCCCGAGGTCGACTGACGAAACGGCACCCGCATCACGTGCGACATCCGCGTGGGCTACGGCGGGCGAATAGGAGGGCGGATCGCCGTCTGGCCGACCGGCCCAACCACGCTTCGCTGGCAGATCCTCTGAGCAGATGCGCGTCGAGTCGAAGCCCCGCGAACGCTCACGCGGACTCGGTGAACACCGACTCACCGCGTGCGCGGCGCTCGAACTGCTCGGCGAAGCTCTTCCGCAGCTCCTCGACCCGCGGTCCCCGCGAGATCGTGAAGAGGCCGCCTGCTCTCTCATGTCATGGATGCGGCAGGGAACGCCGAGCATCACCCGTGAATGGTGCCACGGGCGGACTCCTGCGCGACAAAGCCGAGTGCGCGCGACGAGGGAAATGGAAAATCGCGCCCCGCGCCAAATGAGTCTTACCTTGTCTCTTTCCAGCTTCGCCTGTTCGAGAAAGCGGGGTCGCAGGATGCGACTCCGACTCTTCTCTTTGCGCTCTTAGGTTCTCTTCCCTGCGGGACGGGAGAGCCTGAGCGAGGGCGCACTCCCCCCGCGAACGGGAAGAGTGCGTCTGCGGTCCGGTGTCGCCGTCGCTCGTATACGCAGCCTTTCGGCCAGGGGCTCAAACGCGCTCAGGTCTGCCATTACCGCTCGCCCCTGCTCCCTGCCTTTCGGCACAGGACGGGTTTCTCTAGGTCTGAGGAGTGAGTCCCGGCCCTTGTTTACGCGGTGCCTCGCCGCGTCGCCTGCGATAGCGCCGCAGGGAGCGAGACTCGTGACTCCCGGTTGCGGCGTTGTCACGCTGCAACCGGCTAGGGGCCACCCCCAGAAGCGGGATGAAGGCTGACTAGAAGCTGACTAAGGCGCTTGCTCCTGTTCGGAGTCGTGAACGTGGGCGCAGAAAAACCCGCCGTTTCCAGCGGGTTCTGTGAAGCGGATGAAGGGACTCGAACCCTCGACCTTCTGCATGGCAAGTACCC
>JACDCN010000166.1 GCA_013817555.1 Actinomycetota bacterium | reverse complement strand
GCCGGGCCGCAGGCCCGCAATGTCGACCCCGACTACGCCTCGGTCGGCCCAGCGGATCGCCTTCTCCACGATGATCTCGTTGAGGCGCGGCTCGAAGGTGCGGTCCATCATCAGGATCAGCCCCGCGCGCACCTGCGGGTACTCGAGGCTCGCGAGGTCGAGGCCGCGGATCGCCGCAAGGATGATGTGGTCGAGGTCCCGCTCGCCGCCCCGGTTTCGCTTCATCGGATTGAAGCGGAGCTCGAGCGTCGTGATTCGCTGCGAGCGGTAGGCGCCCCCGATCGCCCCGTGCACCGAGCGCTCAACCGCCAGTGGCGAGGATTGGATCAGCTCCGTCCAGTGGTAGATCTTGTCGAGCTCGTCGAGATCCTTGACCCCGCGCGTGTCGGAGACGGTGACGAGGGCGTCGAACTCCCAGAAGTCCTTGACCGGAAGCGCGATGCCCTGCTCGTGCGCGAGGCTCCAGAGAATGTCGGAGGCAACCGAGCCTCCGAGGTGGGTGTGAAGCTCCGCGAGCCCTTCGCCGTCCATCGTGGGCGGCAGTCTCTATGCAGCGCGCACGAGCGTCAACCGGCTCGTCAGGCATCGACGAGCCTACGAGATGCGCGTCGCGGCTCTCGGATCTGGGAGCGGCGTCAGGACCGGCTCGATCTGCTCGCGCATGTGCTCGAATGCGGGCGGAAGGACGAGGCTCTCCCCGAGGTGCTCGGGATCCTCGTCGACGGCGAAGCCTGGGCCAAGGGTTGCGATCTCGAAGAGGACGCCGCTCGGCTCGCGGAAGTAGATCGAGCGGAACCAGAAGCGGTCGATCACCGGCGAGGGGCTGGCGCCTGCGGAGAGGGCGCGCTCACGCCAGGTCTCGTGATCCCCCATCGTCGATGCCCAGGCGACGTGGTGCACGGTTCCCGCGCCGCCGACGCCTGGCTCGGAGGGCGGGTTGTCATAGGAGTAGAGCCCGCCACGGTTCGGGCCGCGAGCCTCCCAGACGCTCTCGCCTCGCGACTCGAAGCTCAGCGCGTCCTCGAGCAGGGGACGGCTCGCCTCCGGATCGGTGGCGAAGGCACGAACGCCGTCGAAGCCCTGCAGCGCTAGCTCCGCAGGGACTTCTGGATGCCCGGCGACGAGCGGGGCGTCAGATGTGTCGACCACCGCTAGCTCGTGCCGCAGTCCCTCGGGGTCCTCGAATGTCACCGCGCCGCTCTCG
This sequence comes from Actinomycetota bacterium, assembly GCA_013817555.1. GTDB lineage: Bacteria > Actinomycetota > Thermoleophilia > Gaiellales > Gaiellaceae > GMQP-bins7. The sequence goes on along the minus strand of JACDCN010000166.1, from coordinate 4,052 downwards.
CGTAAGACGGAGCCGACCTCGCCACCCAGGCGCTGCTCCCAGAAGTCCAGCGCCTCGTCGGAGCCCACCCGCCAGCCGACGGTGTGCACCATCCCGGCTCCCGCTTGGCCGCGGCGCGCGCCGGGGTACTCGAAGAAGGTGATGTCGCTGCCGGGGCTTCCCTCTTCGTCGGCATAGAAGAGGTGGTAGACCGTGGGATCGTCCTGGTTGACCGTCTTCTTGACCATCCGGAGACCAAGGACACGCGTGTAGAAGTCGACGTTGCGTGGCGCGTCGGCCGTGATGCAGGTGACGTGGTGGACGCCGTCCAAGCGCATGACGCAAATCTAGCTGGCTGTAGTGTCCTGCCCGTGAAGATCGGGATCGTCGTCCCGTTCTCGTGGTCGTTCTGGGGGGCGGTTGTCGAGCATGCGGAGCTCCAGGCGGCCGCGCTCGAGGAGCTGGGCCACGAGGTCCGGCTGATCATGGGGAATGACCCGCCGGGTCAGTTCACGCGCGTGCTGCACCCGCGCGTCGGGCGGCACGGAAATCCACCCCCGAACGTCATCCCCGTGGGGCGCTCGGTCATCGTTCCGGCGAACGGCTCTCTCCCCAACATCGTTCTTTCGCCGAGGAGCTACGCCCGGATCCATCGCGCGCTCACGCGGGAGCGCTTCGACGTCCTCCACCTGCACGAGCCGATGACACCGGCGATCTGCACAGCCGTCCTCGTCATGGCGAGGTCACCGCTCGTCGCGACCTTCCACGCTTCCGGCGAGCTCGGCTGGTTGCGGTTCGGGACGCCTGTGTGGGGATTTCTGATGGACCGGATCGACTACAGGATCGCCGTCTCCGAACGCGCGCGTGTGTCGCAGAACCGCTGGCTTCCCGGCGAGTACGACGTGCTCCCGAATGGCGTGCTCGTGCCTGAGTCGGCTCCAGCGGGAGAGCGCGAGCACCGCATCGTCTTCGCGGGGCGGCAGGAGCCGAGGAAGGGTCTCCAGGTGCTGCTCCGGGCCTGGCCCGAGATCCAGCGACGAAGCGGACTACGCCTGACGGTTGCCGGCGCCGATCCGTTGGCGGTTCGACTCCTGCTCACCCGGCTGGGCGTGCGCGACGACGGCATCGACGTCGTCGGCTTCCTGAGCCAGGACGAGCTCACCAAGACCTTGCTCGGAGCGAAGGCGCTCGTGGCGCCGTCCCTGGGCCAGGAGAGCTTCGGCATGGTGCTTACGCGAGCGTTCGCCTGTGCGCTGCCTGTCGTCGCATCGGATATCCCCGGCTATCGCGAGGTCGTCGACCCCGCAACATCGGTTGCCATCCAACCAGGCGACTCCAACGCGCTCGCGGATGCGGTCTGCGACGTCATCGCCGACGAGCCGCGCCGGCAGGCGATGGGTGAAGCGGCACGGGAGCTTGCTGTCGCCAACTACTCGTGGCCGGTGCTTGCCCGCCGGCTCGAAGAGATCTACAGCCGGGTCACGGGAATCGGCCGCGATGAGGCACGGGCCGCATGACGCTCACGCTGCGAGCCTGGCGGAACGGTTGGGTGCAGGCAGCCGTCCTCCTGCTCGTCTTCCTCCTCGCCCTGGCACTGCTCTGGTGGCGCGGGCCCGACTGGGACGATGTCGGCAACGCGTTTCGCTTCGTCATCTGGAGCTGGATCGTGCTCGCGCTCCTGCTCAATGTCGTCTCGACGTTGTTCAGGGCGCTCTCGTGGTCGCTGACCATCTCGCAGGCCCTGCCGCCGCAGCACCAACCACGGTTGATCCAGGTCTTCTCGTCTTTCGGCGTCGGTCTGCTCGCGAATGCGATCGTCCCGGGGAGACTCGGCGAGCTGGCACGCGTTGCCACCTTGCGTCGACACCTCCCGAATGCCCCTTCGGGGACGACGGCGATCCTCGTGGGGACGGTCTTCGCGCACCGCCTCTTCGATCTCGTTCCGGCCACGATGCTCGTGGTCTGGGTGCTCCTGACAGCCGAGGTGCCGCATTGGGCGGTCACCGCGTTGCTGAGCGTCGTCGCGGTCGGCTTCGCGCTCTTCACCGTTGCGTGGCTCAGCGCGCGACGGCAGCAGCGTTCGGTGGCGCACGATCTCCAGGCCGTCGGGACGGTTCGTCACCTCGTGGGGATGGCGCGCCAGGGGCTCTCCGTGCTGAAAGCGCCCGTGCCCCTCGCCGGGGCGATCCTCCTCCAGTGCCTCGGCTGGCTGCTTCAGCTCATCGCCGTGTGGGTGACGATGCAGGCCTTCGGCATCGACGCCCCGCTGCCGGCCGCAGGCCTCGTCCTCGTCTTGATGAATGTCGCGACGATCGTTCCGCTCTGGCCCGGCAACTTCGGGCTCGTCCAGGCCGCGGTGGCTTTGCCGCTCCGAAACTACGGCGTCGCCTATGCGACCGGTTTTGCGTTCGGCCTCGCGCTTCAAGCCATCGAGATCGCCTGCGGTGTTGCCCTCGGGCTTCTGGCGCTCGCCCGGGAGGGCATCTCGGTCGCGGTCTTCCGGCGGATGCAGGACGACGAGGGCCAGTCGTCCGAGAACGCCACGGAGGAGGTCGGGGAGTTGATGGACGATCTCGAGCACGAGGCGACCCGTGAGGGTGCTCCTGTGTCCCGCTAGCCTGAAAGGAGTTCTCTCGGCGCGGGACGCGGCTTCCGCGCTCGCGCGAGGGGTCGAGGAGGCGGGCGCCGAAGCGGTCATGCTCCCTGTGGCGGATGGGGGCGAAGGAACCGCCGAGGTGCTCGAGACTGCGCTCGGAGGCGACTGGCAGCAAGCGCGCGTCTCCGATCCTCTGGGCAGGCCGATAGAGGCGATTTGGCTACTTCTGGAGGATGGACGTGCGGTGGTCGAGGCGGCAGCCGCGATCGGGTTGCCGCAGCTGGCACCCGACGAGCGGGATCCACTTCGCGCGTCGAGTCGCGGCTTCGGCGAGCTCGTGCTCGCCGCGCTCGAGAGCTCGCCCAAATCGCTCGTGCTCGCGCTCGGAGGCGTCGCGACCGTTGAGGGTGGCGCGGGGCTCCGCGAGGTCGTCACGGCGCTGCCCGTCCCGACGATCGTGCTCTGCGACGTGCAGACGAGGCTCGGCGACGCGGCGCGGCTCTTCGGGCCGCAGAAGGGCGCGTCGGCCGTCGACGTCGTGACTCTAACCCGCCGGCTGGAAGCGATGGAGGAGCTCCGTCCCTATGCGGAGCTGCCCGGCGCGGGGGCGGCCGGCGGACTCGGCGCCGCGCTCGCGGCTCTCGACGCCGAGCTCGTTCCGGGAGCGGCGACGGTGCTCGACCTGCTCGGGTTCGACCAGCTGCTAGCTGAATGTGACCTCGTCGTCACCGGCGAGGGGCAGGTCGACGCGACGACCGCCGAAGGCAAAGCCGCGGGGGAGATCGCCTCGCGCTGTGTGGCAGCAGGCGTTCGCTGCGTCGTGTTCGGAGGTCGTGTGCTGGCCGCTGTCGAGGGCGCCGAGACGGTCGCCCTGTCGGGCGATCCGGACCGTGCGGAGCAGGATCTCGTCGAGCTCGGTCGGTCGCTGGTTGCCGGCCGCTAGCGGCTTTCGGCCCGCGCGAGCCGGTCCGCCATCGCTTCGAGCAGCTTCCACGCGACCTGCGGCCGCGCTTCCACGAAGGGGCGGAATACGAACACGGGCAGACCGTACGCCCGTAGCTCGGACTGCGCAGTGACGGTGGCTGTGCGTGGCCGGCGGTCGATCAGAGCGATCTCGCCGAACGCGGACCCGGGGCCGAGCGTGCCGACCTCCTTGCCGTGGACCTCCACGGTCGCCTCGCCGCTATCGACGACGAAGAACATGAGGCCGCCCTCTCCCTCGAGAGCGACACGGTCTCCGGCCGAGAATCTGCGTTCGTTGAACTCGTCGGCCAGGCTCGTGAGCTCCTTGTCGTCGAGCCCGGCGAAGAGCGGGACCTTGCGGAGCAGGTCAGGTGTGGGCTTCGCCATGGGGCGATTCATACACGAAGCAGGGGTCTGCTGTCACGCGGGAGGAGCCGTTAGCTCCTCGATCCTGAGCTCGGCGGCCCGGAGCCGCTCGACGCACGCCCGGTAAAGCTCCTCGCCGCGTCGGAAG
>JACDCN010000165.1 GCA_013817555.1 Actinomycetota bacterium | reverse complement strand
CCGGTGGGCATCCTCGCGGTGCTCTCGGCGATCGGCGGACTGCTCTCGATCCCCGGCGTATGGCATCCGTTCACGGACTGGATCGAGGAGACCGGTGAGCCACTCGTCGAGGCGACGACCGGGCAGGACTACCTGACGAGCGCCATCTCGGTTGCCCTGGGCATCCTGGGAATTGTCCTTGCGCGCGGCGCCTTCCTGCGAGACCGCCAGCTCGTGACCGCTCCGAGCGCCTGGCGCATCTTCGAGCACAAGCTCTACTTCGACGAGCTCTACGACGCGCTCTTCTACCGGCCGGGAGCGGCGCTCTCGAACGCGCTCCGTCGCAGAGTGGAAGAGCCCGTCATCGAGCGCTCGCTGGACGAGATCGGCTCCGGGACGATCCTGGCGAGCGGCGGTCTCGCGCGTGTCCAGAGCGGGCTCCTACGGACGTATGCGCTCGCCATCGCCTTCTCGGTCTGTGTCCTCATTGTCGTGTTCGTGGCGGTGCGGTAGGTGCTCGTCACCGCACTCATCCTCCTCCCCGTGGTCGCCGCGCTCATCATCGCGCTGCTACCGCTGCCGCGCGAGATGTCCGCCGGCCTGGCGTTCCTCGCCGCACTGATGGAGGTGGGGCTCTGGATCGTCACCGCCACCCGCTTCGACTTCGACGAGAGCGGCCTTCAGCTCGGGACGACGGAGGAGTGGGTCGAGAGCCTGGGGATCTCCTACTCGGTCGGGTTCTACGGCTTCTCGCTCTGGCTCGCCGGAGTGACGGTCATCGTGTCCGCGGCCGCAATCGGGTACGCGCTCTGGGTCGGGCGCGACCGTCCGCGCGCCTATCACGCGCTGATGCTCTTCCTCACTGGCGCCGTGGTCGCGACCTTCGCCGCGCAGGACCTGCTCCTCTTCTACGTCTCCTTCGAGGCGATGCTCATCCCGCTGTACGTGCTGGTCGGCGTCTGGGGCGGTGCGCGACGCATCGCGGCGACCCTGACCTTCGTCGTCTACACGATGGCGGGCTCGCTGCTGATGCTCGCGTCCGTCGTCGCGTTCGGCGTGACACAGGGCACGTTCAGTCTGCTCGAGTCAGGGACGAGTGACAACGTCTGGATCTTCCTCGGATTCGCGGTTGCCTTCGCCGTGAAGGCACCGCTCTTCCCGTTCCACGGCTGGCTCCCGCTTGCGTATCGCGAGGCGCCGCCCGAAGTCGCCGCGGTTCTCTCGGCCATCGTGTCGAAGACCGCCGTGTACGGATTCCTGGTCATCGTGCTTCCGAAGTTCCCCGAGCCCGTGGATGACTTCACCGGCGTCACTCTCGTCCTCGCGGGCGCGGGGCTCGTGTACGGCTCGCTGCTCGCGTTCCGCGCTCCCGACCTGCGTGGGATCGTCGCCTACTCGTCGCTCGCGCAGATGGGACTCATCACACTCGGGCTTTTCGCGCTGAACGACCTCGGGCTCGACGGCGCCGTGCTCCTGTCGGTGGCCCATGCGCTCATCTCCGCCTCGATGTTCCTGCTCGTGGGGATGCTCGAACGTCGCTGCGGCAGCGGCGATCTCGAGGTCCTCGGCGGCATGGCCCGCGGACGGCCCGTGCTCGCGACCGTGCTCCTCGTCGCCGGGATGGTCGCGCTCGCGGTCCCTGGCTCGGTCACGTTCGCAGGGGAGTTTCTAATCATGGCCGGCGTGTACGAGGAGGGCTGGGGCTACGCGGCGATCGTCGCGCTCGGGATCGTGCTTGCAGCGATGTATGTGCTCCGGCTGATCTCGGCTGTCCTGCACGTTCGTCCCGGGACCGCAGTGCGCGACGAGGCACTCGACCTCAGGCTGGGAGAGCTGGCGCTCGTGCTCCCCCTCGTCGCCTGCCTGATCGCGCTCTCGGCGTGGCCTGCGCTTGTCAGCCAGAGCTCGTTCCCCGGCGATCGGCCCGCCCGCGTGATCTCGGAGGGTTTCAAGTGATCGACACCCCGAAAGTCGACTGGCTGGCGCTCTCCCCGGTTCTGGCGCTGCTCGGGGCCTCGGGCATCGCGCTTTTGGCGGCTGTCCTCGTGCCGACGTGGTTACGCAAGACCGTCTCCGCGGTCGCGGTCTTCGCGGGGTTCGTCGTGGCGGCGGTCTTCGCCGGGATCGTCTTCGACGAGACGCCTCAGCCCGAGGTGCTGCTCTCCGAGTCGATGATTCGCGACCAGCTCGGCGCGGTCGCGCAGCTCATCCTCGGGATCACGGGCGCAGTCGTCGTGTTCGCCGCCTGGTCGGAGCGGCGCCGCGGCCACGACGCCGAGTACTACGCGCTCCTCGCGGCTGCAGGCGCCGGGATGATGTTCTTCGTCCAGGCTGAGAACCTGATGACGCTCTTCCTCGGGCTCGAGTGGTTCTCGCTCTGCCTCTACATCCTCGTCGCGATCGACACCGATCGAGCGACCTCGCTCGAAGCGGGGCTCAAGTACGTGATCGTCGGCGGATTCGGCTCGGCGGTGCTGCTTTTCGGCTCGGCGCTCGTCTTCGGCGCCACCGGAGAGCTCGGCTTCTCGCAAATCGCGGAGGCCGCGGCAGGCGACGAGGCCTTCCTCGTCGCAGGTCTCGCCATGATCATCGCGGGACTCGCTTTCAAGGTCTCCGCGGCGCCCTTCCATATGTGGACGCCCGACGTGTATCAGGGCGCGCCGACCTCCGTCACGGCGTTCATGTCCGCGGCGACGAAGACGGCCGCGCTCGTCGTCACCCTGCGCGTGCTTGTCACCGCGTTCCCCGACGAGAGCGAGATCTGGACGATCGCGGTCGCGGTGATCGCGTGCGTCTCGCTCGCCTGGGGCAACCTCGCGGCGCTCGCACAGCAAGACGTGAAGCGGATCCTCGCCTTCTCCTCGGTCTCGCACGCCGGGTTCATGCTGATCGCGGTCGCTGCGGCGAGCGAACGTGGCACGGAGGCGCTTCTCTACTACCTCGTTCCCTACTCGGCGATGTCCGTCGGCGCGTTCGCCATCGTCGCCGCGCGGGAGCGGGAACTCGCTGCGCCGCTCACTCTCGAAGGGCTCGCCGGGCTCGGCTGGGAGCGACCGTTCTACGGCGCCGCGCTCTGGGTCTTCATGCTCGGCATGGCCGGCTTCCCGCTGACCGGCGGCTTTTTCGGGAAGCTCTTCATCTTCTCGGCGGCGTACGAGGCCGGCGACTGGTGGCTCGTGCTCGTCGGCGTCGCCGCGACTGCGCTGTCGCTCGCGTACTACCTCAACATCGTGCGTTGGCTGTACATGCGCTCGGGCGCGGAGCTCCGGCTCGCGCCGGCCGGCGGATCGCCGTCGCGCGAGCTCGCCCTGGGCGTGGCCGTGACGGCGGCGGTCGTCGTAACCATCGGCTCGTTCTTCGCGGCGCAGCCGATTCTCGATCTCGCTTCGGACGCGGCATCCTCGCTCCCCTTCTGAGGGATTACGGAAACCGCAGGTCACGGTCACCGACCATTCGCCTTGCGAAGACCCCGGCATGTGCGGCGAACGCGCGACGAACCGGTAGCGACCACGAGCGCGAGCCCGCCGACTGTCGTGGCGGGCTCGCGCTCACCTCCTCTAGATTTGCGACATGGCTACCGAACTGACTTGGCTCGGCCACTCGGCATTTCGGCTCGACTCCCCAGGCGGCAAGCGCATCTACGTCGACCCGTTCCTGAGCGGGAACCCGAAGACACCCGACCCGGAGCGTGAGCCCCAGCGCTGTGACCTGATCCTCGTCACCCACGGCCACGGGGACCACTCGGGCGACGTGGTGTCGATCCACGTGCAGTTCCAATGCCCCGTCGTCGCCCAGGTCGAGCTGCGACATTGGCTGACCGGACAGGGAGTGGCGGACGACGGCGGCAGCCACGCGATCAACAAGGGAGGGACGGTCACCATCGAGGGGATCAAGGTGACGCTCACGCACGCGAATCACTCGTCGAGCGCGCCTGACGGAACCTACACAGGCGAATCGTGCGGGATGGTCCTCGAGCTCGAGGACGGGTTCAAGATCTACTTCGCCGGCGACACCAACGTCTTCGGCGACATGTCCCTGATCGGGCGGATCTACGCGCCTGACGTTGCGGTCCTCCCGATCGGCGACCATTACACGATGGGTCCGCGCGAGGCAGCGGTCGCGATCGAGTTGCTCGGCGTCGTTCGCTGCGTCCCCTGCCACTACGGAACGTTCCCGCTTCTCCCCGGCACACCGGACGCGCTTCGGAAGCTCGTACCGGAGGGGATCGAGATCCTCTCACCGGAGCCCGGGGAGACTCTGACCTTCTGATGCGCGAGCGCTGGTTCGGCTCGACCGGTCGCAGGGTGCCGGAAGTCGTTCTCGACGGCACGGTCGATCTCGAGGGAGCTGTGATCCTCGATAGCGTCTCCGACGTCGAGCGCATTCGCGCCGCCCATCTCGAGGGGTCACCTGTCGTCGTCCGAGCGAAGACCGCCGAAGAGGTCGTGAGCGCACTCTCGCGCGGCGAGGTGGCGTGTGTGCTCGTGCGTGACAAGGCGCTTCTCGAGCTCGACCTCGCCGGGCTGACCTACGGCTAGCGCTGTCTCGGCGTTGAGAATCACCAATCTGAAAGTGGACGGCTACGAGCGCGTCGCGCAAGCGGAGGATGAGGCGAGTGGTCTTCGCGCCTTCATCAGCGTGCACTCGACCCGGCTCGGACCTTCCCTCGGCGGCATGCGTCTCTGGCCGTACGCGACGGAGGACGCGGCGCTCGAGGACGTGCTCAGGCTCTCGCGGGCGATGACCTACAAGTCGGCGGTCGCGGGCACGGGTCTCGGCGGCGGCAAGTCGGTAATCATCGCCGACCCGAGAGACAAGTCCGACGCACTCTTCGAGGCGATGGGACGCTTCGTCGAAGATTTCGCCGGTGCGTACATCACCGCGGAGGACGTCAATGTCGGCATCCCGGATCTCCGAGCTGTCCGCCGCATCACCTCGCACGTTACCGGCTTGAGCGTGGAGGAAGGCGGTGGCGGCAATCCTCGCGCGGCCACCGCGCTCGGCTGCTTCCTGGGAGTGGGCGCCGCCATGCTCCGGGCGGCGGGCAGCGCCGACCTCGCGGGCAAGACTGTGGCCGTGCAGGGCCTCGGAAGCGTGGGATACGGGCTCGCTGAGCACCTCGCTCGCGCGGGCGCCCGCCTCGTCGCCGCGGACGTAAATCGCGAGCGCGTCGAGCGCGCGATCGCCGAGCTCGGAGCGGAGGTCGTCGCCCCCGAAGACGTCTACGACGTCGAGTGCGATGTCCTGGCGCCTTGTGCGCTCGGAGGCGTGCTCAACGACGAC
>JACDCN010000015.1 GCA_013817555.1 Actinomycetota bacterium | reverse complement strand
GCTGGGTCCTCTTCGCCGACGACCTCCCGGAACGGTGGGGAAACATCGGCGCCGCGATGCTCACGCTCTTCGTGATGTTGACGCTCGAGGACTTTCCCGTGTACATGGCCGAGGCGATGGAGATCCACTCGTGGGCGTGGATCTACTTCGTGAGCTTCATCCTGGTCGCTGCGTTCATCGTGCTGAACGTCTTGATCGGCATCGTCCTGAATTCGATGGAAGAGGCGAGAGAGCTGGAGCGGCGGCAGGCGATCCGTGCGCGCCACCCTGGACGCAAAGGTTCCGCGTCGCCGCTCGACCCGGAGGCGCATGCTCATGTGAGCGAGCGAATCGTGATCTTGCGGAGAGCGCTCGACGATCTGGAGCTCGAGCTCGCTCTGGAGAGTGATCCGCGGGAGTCCTAGGACTCCCGTTGCTGGCTCTTCACGTCGTGAAGGAGAAATGCGCTGACCGGCTCCGCCTTGCCCTTCACGAGGCGAGGCGGTAGCGCCTCGACAACTGCGCACTCTCCGAGCAGTCGATACGTCTCGGCGCCGATGAGCACGCCGTTGACGGGCGCCTCGGCTTGGAGCCGCGCCGCCAGGTTGACGACGTCGCCTACGAGGCCATGCTTGCGATGGCCGCGGGTGGCGCCGACGACCCCCGCATGCACCTCGCCACTGTTGACTCCGACGCGAAAGCGCGGCCAGTCATCGTGCCCATCCGCTGCTCGGGCGGCCGCTCGCTGCAGGAGCAGGCTTGCGCGCGCCGCGCGAACGGCGTGATCGGACTCGTCGCGCTTCCCGAACACGACCATGAGCTCGTCCCCGACGATCTGGTGCACTTCGCCGCCGGCACCTTCCATCAGCGGGATGATGTGCTCGAAGTAGACGTTCAACATCGCAGCCACTTGTGCCGGGTCGTGCTGCTCGGAATACCGCGTGGAGCCCTGGAGATCCGCGAGGATCACGCTCACGTTCTTCGCGCCGGCCAGGGTCTCGTCCAGGTAAAGGGCGCTGAACCGCTCCTCGTGCCACTCGGATCGCGCAGCCTGCCCGATCACGAGGAACGCGCCGAGCATGAGCACGTGCCACTCCCACCACGAGAGTCGCCAGTTGCTCGCCCACGCGATGACCACCATCGCCTCAGCCAGAAACGCGAAGGCGAGGGTAAACGCGAACACGAAGCGTGCGGGGCGTCGCCGATAGAGACGCACGAAGCCCAGCGCCGCGAGGCCGTACAACCCGAGGCCGACCGCCGCGAGCGCGAGCTGCCAACCGTCGAGCTCCTCGGCTTCCAGCGGACCGTCGAGCGGCGGGAGCTCGGCGAGTGAGACCACAGCCCAGGCCGCCATCAGCACGAAGAGACCTGCCAGCAAGAGCGGAGCGTGCCGGACGACGTTGCGCGCCCGCTCGGGCCGAAGCTCGATCGCGGACGCCGCTGCGAACAGGCCTGCCACGACGAGCCCGAACGGCGTCGCGAGCTCGAAGCCGGCGTTGGGGCCGAGCAGGACCGAGGGGGTTGCCAGCGCATGCAGGCCGAGGAAGCCCGAGCTGGCGATGAACGCGAGGGAGATAAGGAAGAGCCGCGCATCGCGGCGCCTGCGTGCAGCAGCGCTGATCACCCAGCCGAGCGCCGTCGCCACCACGGCGGCTCCCAGCACGAGCCAGAAGTGCGCCTGCTGGTTCTCCCAGCTGACGTCGACCCGCGGCCGCGCGAGGAGGACGCCCAGCAACACGAGCGGCGCCACGACGACCACGAGCCAGGACTCGATGCGCATGCGTCTATTGTGCGCCGCGATGAAGGTCGTCCTCCCCGATACCTCCGAGCTCGAGCTGCCAGAAGGCGCATCCGGCCTCGACGCTGCCCGCGCGATCGGCCCGAAGCTCGCGGAGCAGGCGGTGCTCGCCCGCGTCGACGGAGCCACGCGCGACCTCCGTCTCCCGCTGGAGGACGGCGAGCGGATCCAGCTCCTGACGACGCGCGACACGCAGGACGACGATGCGCTCTGGGTGCTTCGCCACTCGACCGCGCACCTGCTGGCGGAAGCCGTTCTGCGGCTGTACCGCGGAGTCAAGATCGCGATCGGCCCCCCGATTGCAGACGGCTTCTACTACGACTTCGAGTTTCCGGAGCCGATCTCGGAAGCCGACCTCGAGTTGATCGAGGAGGAGATGCGGCGCGAGATCGACGAGGGCCGCAGCTGGACGCGGGAGGAGACTTCGCTCGAGGACGCGCTCGCACGCTTTGCGGCTGAAGAGCAGCCCTACAAGGTGGAGCTGGCGCGGGACGCAGACGGGCCGATCTCCCTCTACACCCAGGCCGACTTCACCGATCTCTGCCGCGGGCCGCATCTGCAAGACGCCTCGCCGATCAAGGCGCTCAAGCTGACGAGCCTCGCCGGCGCCTACTGGCGCGGCGACGAGAAGAACACGCAGCTGACGCGGATCTACGGCACGGCCTTCTACTCCCAGGCCGACCTCGACGCGCACCTCGAGCGACTAGAGCAGGCGCGCGCTCGAGACCACCGCCGTCTCGGCCGCGACCTCGACCTCTTCCACCTGTCCGAGCACTCGCCCGGGTCTCCGTTCTGGCACCCGAAGGGCATGGTGATCTGGAACTCGCTCGAGGACCTCCGCCGGGAGGAGAACCAGAAGCGTGGCTACCTCGAGGTGAAGACGCCGCTTCTCTACGACCTCGAGACCTACAAGACCTCGGGGCACTACGAGAACTACGAGGAGAACATGTTCTTCGTGCAGCCGCACGAAGGCGAGGAGCCGATGGCACTCAAGCCGATGAACTGCCCCGGCCACATGCTGCTCTTCGGTTCGCAGCTTCGCTCCTACCGCGACCTCCCGATCCGCTACGCCGAGTCCTCGACGCTGCATCGCGACGAGCGCGGCGGAACGCTCCATGGTCTTCTGCGCGTCAAGCACATCACGCAGGACGACGCGCACGTCTTCGTCACCGAAGACCAGATCCAGGACGAGATCGACGCGATGATCGACTTCGTCCGCTACCTCTATGACCGTTTCGGCGTGGTCGCGCGTGGAGAGCTCTCGACGCGTCCGGAGAAGCGGCTCGGCAGCGACGAGCAGTGGGATCGCGCCGAGGGAGCTCTCGAGTCGGCTCTTCGGCGCCACGACATGGAGTACGCGATCTCGCCGGGGGAGGGAACGTTCTACGGCCCGAAGATCGACCTGCACATGACCGACGTCCTCGGACGAAGCTGGCAGATGGGCACCATCCAGCTCGACTACCAGATGCCCGTGCGCTTCGGGCTCACGTACATGGGGCCGGACAACCGCGAGCACAGCCCGGTTGTCATTCATCGGGCGCTTCTGGGCTCGCTCGAGCGCTTCATCGGGATCCTCGTCGAGCACTACGGCGGCGACTTTCCGTTCTGGCTCGCGCCCGTGCAGGCGCGCGTCGTGCCGGTCGGCGAGACTCATCGCGCGCAAGCGAGTGCCCTGCGAGAGCGGCTCACGGCAGAGGGCTACCGTGCGGAGGTCGACGAGCGGGACGAGACGCTTGGCAAACGGATCCGGGACGCCGAGCTCGAGAAGGTCCCCTTCGTGGTCGTCTACGGCGACCGCGAGTCCGACGAATTGCTGGCCGTACGGGAGCGTGGGAGCGGGCAGTCCACGCTGTCCCTGGAAGAGCTCCTCGGCACGTTCAGCGGGCTCGTCGCGGAGCCAGGCGCTTCGTAGGTGCTAGGATCCTCCCTCTGCAAGCAGGAGCGGAACAGCTTCCTCACCTCCCGGGCGCTGCTCGCGGGGGTTCAACCGAGACGATCGGTGGACGAGGATACTGCCGCTGCTTGCAGCGGTTTTGTCGTATACGAGGAGGGAATCGAGAGTCTGGTGATTAGCCTTTGAGACCGCGCCGCCGCCGGCCCAGCCTGGACCGGGTCGTTCCGCGCAAGCGGGACGAGCGCATCAACGAGGAGATCCGCGTGCCGCGCGTTCGCCTCGTGGACGAGAATGGAGGACAGGTAGGGATCACGGAGACGAAGGAAGCGCTCGACTTCGCATTCAAGAAGGGGCTCGACCTCGTCGAGGTGGCCGCAGGCGCCGATCCGCCCGTCGCGCGGGTGATGGACTACTCCAAGTACCGCTACGAGCAAGAGCAGCGCGCAAAGCAGGCCCGCAAGCACCAGCTCCAGATCCAAGTCAAGGAGATCAAGCTCAGACCCAAGATCGGAACTCATGACTACGAGACCAAGAAGGGGCACGTCGTGCGCTTTCTTGGTCAGCGAGCGAAGGTGAAGGTCACGATTATGTTCCGGGGGCGCGAGACGCTTCACCCGGAACGGGGCCGAAACCTTCTCATGCGCCTCGCCGAGGACGTGAAGGAGCTCGGATCGGTCGAGCAGCAGCCGATCCTCGACGGACGCAACATGGTCATGGTTCTGGCGCCATTGAGAAACGTGGGAGTGAAGACTGATGCCAAAGATGAAGACCTCGTCGGGAGCGACGAAGAGGTTCAAGGTGACGGGGACAGGGAAGATCCTGCGCCGGCACGCGATGAAGAGCCACAACCTCGAGAAGAAGTCGTCGAAGCGTAGGCGCGGCTTCCGCAAGATGTACGACGTCGCCGAGAGCGATGTCAAGCGCGTCAAGCATCTCCTGAGGGGAGACTGAGATGCCTCGTGTAAAGCGAGCCGTCCACGCGCGCAAGAAGCGCGCGAAGGTGCTGAACGAGGCGAAGGGCTACAGGGGCCTCAAGAAGTCGAACTACAAGTATGCGAAGGAGCAGGTGGATCGCTCCCTCGTCTACGCGTACCGCGATCGCAAGGTGAAGAAGCGCACGTTCCGCTCGCTCTGGATCGTCCGCATCAACGCTGCTGCGCGCGCGAATGGTCTTTCCTACAATCGCTTCATGGCAGGCGTGCGACTGGCCGGGATCGAGCTCGACCGCAAGTCGCTCGCCGACCTGGCCGTGTCAGATCCGCAGGCGTTCGCGGTCGTCGCCGAGCGCGCGAAGGCCTCGCTCGAGGCGAACGCCTCGGACGCGTCAGCCGCCTGATCGAGTCGCGTCAGAACGAGAAGCTCCGGCTCGTCCGGAAGCTTCTCGCTGCGCGGAAGCACCGCGAGGAGAGCGGGCTCTTCGCGGTCGAGAGCGAAGATCTGGTCGAGGCGGCGCACGATGCTTCGATCGAGCCGGTCGAGCTGCTGGTGGCTGACGAGAACGTCGTACCGGAGCTTCTCGGCGAGGTGTCGACGCTCGGACATGCGCCTCGCGTGATCGGAGTCTTCCGGCGGGACGACCTGCCCGTCGGAACGCGTGACGTGACGCTTGCCCTTTGGCGCGTAACGGATCCGGGGAACGTGGGCACGCTCGTGCGGACGGCCGACGCATTCGGCGCAGCAGTATCGCTCTCACCGGAATGCGCGGATCCGCTCGGCCCGAGGGCGCTGCGCGCATCGGCCGGGGCGATCTTTCGCGTGCCGCTCGTCGAGTGGAACGACGCGCCAGCCGGTTGTGTGGCGTTGGTGGCGCACGGCGGCGCTCCGCTTGCGGAAGTCGTCCTCGAACCTCCACTCACCATTCTGCTGGGCTCGGAGCGAGAAGGCCTGCCGGATGCCCTAGTGACACAGTGTCACAAGGCGACGATCCCGCTTCCCGGCGAGGCCGAGTCGCTGAACGTCGCCGCCGCGGGTGCGATCGCGCTCTACGAGCTTTTGCGGCGCTTGCGCTAGAGAATCCGTGGGAGCGGATTCCGGTTGCGCGCCAGCCAACTAGCCGAAGCCTCCTCCACCGCCTCCTCCACCGCCACCGCCGCCTCCTGAAAAGCCCCCTCCGCCTCCGCCCGAGCCCGAGTTAGGGGGAGACAGCGCGCTGCCGAAGCCCGACGTCAGGTCGCCGATCGAGAGGCTTGTGACACCGGAGCTCAGATCACCGCTCGGCGAGATCCAGTAGATCGTGCTCGCCTGGTGGAGTACCTCGGGCATGTGGATCTGCGCCCCCTGCAGCACGCGTTCGGCGATGCCGAAGGCGATCCCGTAGACGAGGAACCGCTCCCACAGGACGAGGGTCGCGGGGGGCGCCTCCTGGAGGCGCGGGAAGTCGGTCAGGTAGTGGCGGAAGGCGTCCCAGCGCTCGGCCTCCGTCTGTGCCGGCGGCGAGCGCCTGCGCCAGAGGCGACGCCCGAAGACGACCGTCGCGCCGAGCAGCGCGGCATTCACGATCAGGCTGATGCCGACGCCGATGAGCACGACGTCGGAGTAGCGCGGGTACACCGAGCGCCAGCCGTCCTGTGCGAGGAAGAAGAGCAGCGCTCCCACGAGCGCGAGCAGCACTCCGGCGCCGACGAGCGGAACGGCGCCCAGGGAGCGGAACCAGCTTCGGCGGTCAGCCTCTCGGCCAATTGCTGCCTTGAACGAGTCGAAGCGCCCGGACATCGATTCCCGCTCGTCCTCGATTCGGTCGCGGAAGTTCGAGAGCCGCTCCGAGCCACCGTCCAGCACTGCATCGATGACTTCGGCGACGTAGTGCTCCCAAGGAGTCAGATCCGCTCTCTCGCCCGCTGAGAGCTCGAGATCAGAGACCGTCTGCGTGCGGAGACCGCCCCAGATCTTCCGCTCCGTGGTCGCAGGCGTGGCCGTGTAGACGCCACGCCGGATCAGGTCGAAGAGCGTCGCCGTGAACTCATACGATCCGGCCTCTCCTCCCTGCCGAAGCAGCGTGGGGACGAGCGCGGGCTCAGTATCGGTAGGCGGCTCCTGCTCGTATTCCCGGTCATAGGCGGTCCGTCGCTCGCGGCCGACGAGCCAGAACACGGCTGCGATGACGAGCAGCGCGGGGAGAGTTGCTAACGCGAGGACGATGAGAGCCGTACGGACCGGATTGTCCTTGAGCGCGTCGATCCGCTCCTGGTCTCTCGCATACTCCTCTGTGTCTGCCTGTTCCTCGGCGACGATCTTCGCGAGCCCCGGGCCGTCCTCGACGCGCATCCCCGTGGTCGACGAGAACGTAGCGCGTGGGTACACCGCCCTGAGCTCGACGAATTGCCCCGCAGGCACGTCGATCGCACGCAGAAGCGCACGAGGTCCAGCGAGCGTGACGTCTCCGCGAACCCACACCGGATGACCCCAAGCGCGGACGATCCGTCCTGGCCCTGACGTCGTCGATGTAAGGCGTCCGAGCGACTGCTCCCACTCGTCTCCCCACACCTTCAAGTTGACGTCGACGACGTCTTCGTAGCCGATGGCGAGACCGCTGAAGCGGTAGCGGATCGTGAACGTGCGCATCTCTCCCGTCGCTTGGAATCGCCAGACCACCCGGATTCGCCCGCCGAGGTCGCGAATGCCGAATGTCCCGGCCGGTCCGCCGGGCTCGAGGTCGGTGGAAGCGCCGGGACCGTAGGTGCGCCCGTTCTCGAGGACGGCGATGTCCGAGATACGCTCGCCGCTCCGGTAAGGGATCTCACGGAAGCCGTACGTGAAGGGAAAGTCGCTCCCGAAGGCGACAGAGATCCGCTCCTCGACGGCGACGCCGCCGTCCGCTTCGACCTGTGCCTGGACGTCGGCTTGGACGAGCTCGTACGACTGGGCGAGGGCCGTCGGTGCGATTGCGAGCGCGACAAGCGTCGCAGCCGCAACCGCTAGAAATCGACGACCGGGACCTCCCGTTGTGCCTCCTCCTCGACCTCGAAGAACTCGCGAATGCTGAACCCGAACGGCCCCGCGATGACCAGCCCGGGGAAGGTCTGGATCGCGTTGTTGTAGGTCAGAACCGAGTCGTTGTAGACCTGGCGGGCGACCGCGACGCGGTTTTCTGTCTCCGCGAGCTCTGTCTGGAGCTGGCGGAAGTTTTCGTCGGCCTGCAGCTCGGGATACGCCTCTGCGACCGCGAAGAGCCGGCCAAGCGCAGCGCCCAGGATGCCCTCCGCTGATGCGGTGTCCGCCGGCGTGCGCGCCTGCTGCGCGTTCGCGCGGGCGGCGGTCACGGCTTCGAAGGTCTCGCGCTCGTGCGAGGCGTAGCCCTTCACCGTCTCGACGAGGTTCGGGATCAAGTCCCAGCGCCGCTTGAGCTGCACCTCGACCTGCGCCCAGGCGTTGTCGACCCGGTTCCGGAGGCGAACCAGGTTGTTGTAGAGGAGGACGAGGACGACCGCGATCACGACGAGGACCGCGAGGACGATGATGATCCAGATCACGGGCCGACTCTATGGATAGGCTGGGCGAATGGCAACCGTGAGCGGTCTTTTCGTGTCACCTGGCCGCAAGAGCGGCCGCTCGGAGGCGCGAGAGCGCGTGCTCGCAGTCGAGAATCAGGGCCTCGAAGGCTGCGCCCACGCGAATCCGCCGAGGCGCGAAGTGCTGCTCGCCTCGAAAGAGCATCTGGATGCAGTCGACGTCGAGCCGGGAGCGATCCGCGAGAACGTCACGGTGGAAGGCGCCGACGTCCAAACCTGGCCGGTAGGTCAGCGCGTCAAGATCGGCGCGGCTTTGCTCGAGATCACCATGGTGTGCGATCCCTGCCACCGGATGGACGAGCTTCGCGACGGGCTGCGCGCCGAGCTCGACGACAAGCGCGGCATGCTTGCTCATGTCGTCGAGGGCGGAGAGATCGCGCTCGGCGACCCGATCGACCTCGTCTAGGGCCCTAGGTCGGCAGACGAAGATCATGTCCTCGTCGTCCGCGTACGGCCTCGAGTCGAACCAGCCGTAGAGCGCCTCTACCTCGAGTCCCGCCGCGTCGAGCAGGCGCAGCCACTCGGGGGCCGACAGCCAGTGAAGGCCGAACGTCGCCGACGCGTCCCCTGAGCGAACAGACAGCGAGAGCGTCCGCGACCCGTCGTCCCAGACGGCTCGCTCGAAGATCCCAGGCTCCCGCTCGAACCAGCGGTCGTGAGTGTCCACGATGTCGTCGCGGCTCGGCGCGAATACGTCGAACACGAGCCGTCCTCCCGGCTCCAGGAGGGACCCTGCGGCGCGGAGTGCTCGGAGCTTCTCGGCCTCCGTCTCCATGTGAAGGAGGGAGCGAAACGGGCAGATGACAAGAGGGACGCGCTCGGGGACCGGTGGCTCGCGAAGGTCACCCACGCGGAGATCGAGGAGATCGCCCACGCCTGCCGCCTCCGCCGCCTCGCGGGCCACCACGAGCATCTCGGGCGAGGAGTCGACCCCGATCAGGGAGACACCGGCCTGCGCGATGGGCACGGCGATTCTGCCGGTTCCGACGGCCAGCTCGACGACGGGGCCGCCCGAGGCCAGAGCCTGGTCGACATAGAACCCGACGTCCTCGGTCACGGACCGGCTCCACGGGTCGTAGAAGCGCGCGATCTTGTCGTACAGGGTCACGAGGCGGGCTTGCGGGCGACCCAGACGAACTCGCGGCTGTCCTCATCGAAAGGGCGCCGGTCGAACCAGCCGTAGAGCGCATCCGTCTCGAGCCCGGAGACGTCGAGCAGCGCTTCCCATTCACCGCGCGAGATCCACCAGAGGGAGATGCGCGGGCCGTCCTTGACGGTGATGTCGATGCGGTTGTCGCTCGGAATGTGCTCGATCACGTGCGGAACCGGGTCGTTCTGGAGGATCCCGTGGTGTCTCGCGGCAAACATGAAGTCGTAGACGAACGCGTTCCACGCGAAGCGACCGCCCGGCCCAAGGGCGGCGGCGACCCGCTCGAACACGCGGCGCCGGTCGGCCCACGTGGAGAGGTGGAGCAGCGAGCGGAAAGGGCAGATGACGAGCGCGGCCGGCTCGTCGAGCGAGAAATCCCGCATGTCGCCTTCCCGAAGGTCGAGCTCGAGGCCGGCGGTGGCGGCACGTTCTCTTGCGACCGCGAGCATCGCCGGCGACGAGTCGATACCGATCACCTTCTGACCGGTTCGCTCCGTGATCGGGATCGCGACCCGTCCAGTGCCGACTGCGAGCTCGACCACCGGCCCGTCAGCTTGGCGCGCCAGGTCGACATAGAAGCCGACGTCGTCGGTCATGTGTGCCGCCCACCGGTCGTAGATCGGCGCAAAGCCGTCGTAGCCGCTCACGCCCGCGATTCAAGCAGGCCGGAGGCCGTTGCTAACCTCGCTCACTCTCATGGACGTGCAAAACCTCGAGAACGGCGCGCTCGCCGCGGTTGCAGGGGCCGATTCCGCGGACGAGATCGAGCGCGTCCGGGTCGAGTACCTCGGTCGTAAGAGCGAGCTCAAGCTCGCGCTTCGGGACGTACGTGATCGCGAGTCGGGCATGGCGCTGAACACGCTGCGCGAGCGGCTCGAGACTGCGATCGACGGCCGCGAGCAGGAGCTGCGCCGAGCCGAGCTCGATCGACAGCTGACCCAGGACGTGCTCGACGTCACCTTGCCCGGCGAGGAACGCCGCCTAGGGAGCCTTCATCCCACCACGCTCACCCGCCGGATCGTCGAGGACGCCTTCCTCGGGCTCGGCTACGAGGTCATCGACGACCGCGAGGTCGAGACCGTCCACTACAACTTCGACCAGCTCGCGTTCCCGCCTGCGCATCCGTCGCGCTCGCACCGAGACACGTTCTTCATCGACCCGGTTCGCCTGCTGCGAACGGAAACGTCGCCCTCGCAGATCCACGTCATGGAGGGGAAGAAGCCGCCGATCTACATGGTCTCGCTCGGCCGCGTGTACCGGCGTGACGCCCCTGATGCAACACACTTCCCGATCTTCCACCAGTTCGAGGGCCTCGCCGTCGACCGCGACATCAAGCTCGCGGATTTGAAGGGGACGCTACGACACGTGATGCGCGCGCTCTTCGGGGATGAACGTCAAGTTCGTTTCCGGACCCACTACTTCCCGTTCACCGAGCCCTCGATCGAACCGGACGTCTCCTGCCCGATCTGCGACATGCGGGGATGTCGAATGTGCAAGTACACAGGCTGGATCGAGCTGGGCGGCGCCGGAATGGTCAACCCTCAGGTCTTCGTGAATGTCGGGATCGATCCTGAGGAATGGACGGGCTTCGCATTCGGGTGCGGCATCGAGCGCGCCGCGCAGCTTCGCCACGGAATTTCGGAGATCAGGCCGTTCTGGGAGAACGACTTGCGCGTCCTGAGGCAGTTTTGATGCGTGTTCCGCTGTCATGGCTCGGCGACTACGTGGACCTTGACATCCCGCTCGACGACCTGGCGGCACGGCTCGACACCTCCACCGCGGTCGTCGCCGGGATCGAGCACCACGGCGTCTCCGACGACGACGGCAATCTCGGGCTCTTCCGGGTCGGCCGCGTGCTCGAGGCGAAGAAGCATCCGAACGCAGATCGCCTTCAGCTCTGCGTCGTCGATGTCGGGGAGAGCGAGCCGTACCAGATCGTGTGCGGCGCCTGGAACTTCGGCACGGGCGCGACGGTCGCCGTCGCACTCCCTGGCGCCACCCTTCCGGGAGGTCTGGTGCTCGAGCGCCGCAAGCTTCGCGGGGAGGAGTCCGCCGGGATGATCCTTTCGGAGCAGGAGCTCGAGCTCGGACAAGACCACACCGGGATCATCGTGCTCGACGACGGGGAGCCCGGGACGCCGCTCGGCGACGTCCTCCCGCTCCAGGACGTCGTTCTCGATCTCGAGATCACCGGGAACCGCCCGGATCTGCTCTCCGTCTACGGCGTCGCTCGCGAGGTCGCGGCGCTTTTCCGGCTGGATCTCGCGTCGCCGCCGGGCCGTGATCCGGCGCCGGTGGGCAACGAGCTCGTCGATGTGACCATCGAGGACTTCGACGGTTGTCCGCGCTACATCGGGCGACTCCTCCGCGACGTCAGGATCGGTCCTTCGCCACTCTGGCTCCGCGCCCGCCTGGACGCTGCGGGGATGCGGCCGATCTCCAACGTCGTCGACGCGACCAACTACGTGATGCTAGGGCTCGGCAACCCGCTGCACGCGTTCGACCAGACGACGCTTGCGGGCGGGAAGATCGTCGTCCGTCGCGCGCGGCCCGGCGAGAAGCTGAGGACGCTGGACGGCGTCGAGCGCGACCTCGATCCCTCCGATCTCATGATCGCCGACGCCGAGCGCTCGATCGCGCTCGCCGGGATCATGGGCGGCGAAGACACGGAGATCTCCGACCAGACGACCGAGGTCCTGCTCGAGGCGGCGAACTTCGAGCCCACAGGACTGTGGCGAACATCGGAGCGCATGCGGCTCCGTACGGAGGGCTCGAACCGCTGGGAGAAGGGCGTCGACCCGTACCTCGCGGAGCAGGCCGCCGCCTGGGCGACCGAGCTGATCGTTTCCCTGACAGGGGCTCGGTTCGTCGGGCACACCGACGCGAAGGGTGTGCTCCCCGAACGGCCGGTCGTCCGATTCCGTCCCGAGCAGGCGAGCGCATTCCTGGGACTGGAGGTGGCGGCGGAGGAGCAGGAGGACATCCTGACGCGGCTCGGAAACGAGCGGCGCGACGGCGAGTACGTCGTCCCCACGTGGCGCGCTCGCGATCTCGTCCGCGAGGTCGATCTGATCGAAGAGGTCGCCCGCTTCCACCTTGCCGACGTGCCGTTCACGCTTCCCGTTCGGCGGGAGATGTACGGACGGCTTGACCGAGCGCAGCGGGTGCGCCGGAGGGTCGAGGACACGCTGGCGTCGCTCGGCTTCTCGGAGGTGTACACCCCGTCCCTCGTCGAGCAGGATCGCGATGAACGCGCGCTTCGGCTGCAGGAGCCGATCACCGTCGAACTCGCGTTGCTGCGAACGGAGCTCCTGCCCTCGTTGGTCGAGACTGCGCGACGTAACGCCGAGGTCGGCAACGCGCCCGTCGCGCTCTTCGAGGTCGCGCGCGCCTACCTACCTCGGGGAGACGCTGAGCTGCCGGATGAGCGCGTGCGCGTCGCGGGCGTTGCCGAAGGAGGCTTCCTCCACGTCAAGGGAGTGGTGCAGGCGCTCCTGCGCTCGCTCCATGCCGATGCTTCCTGGTCACGCGCGCAGCATCCGCTGCTCCACCCCGGAAAAGCAGCGGAGACCGAGGCCGGAGTCGTGGGCGAGCTCCATCCCGCGCTCCTCGCCGGGGTGTGGGGCGCCTTCGAGCTCGACCTCGAGGAGCTCGCCGGCGCCGCGCGTGACCCGGTTCCGTACGAGGATGTGATCACATACCCGGCGATCCACCAGGACATTGCGGTCTCTGTCGGAGAGGACGTCGAAGTGGGTGCGCTGGTGGACGCCGCGCGCTCGGCGGCGGGGCCGCTGCTCCGCGAGGCGCGTGTGTTCGACGTCTACCGGGGAGAGCAGGTCGGACCAGGGAAGAAGTCGGCCGCTATCCACCTCACGTTCCAGTCTCCCGAGCGCACGCTCACGGACGAAGAGGCGGCCGAGCTACGCGGGCGAATCGTGACTGCGCTGGCGGAGGACTTCGGAGCGGAGTTGAGGGCCTGAGCAATCCGATTGCGGGAGCGGCCCGTAAGGTGCAGCGATGACCCGTGCCGCCGCCCTCGCCCTCGCGCTCGTCGTCGCCGCGCTCCTCGGTGCGGCGGACGGAGCGGCTGTACAGGCTCAGAACCCGAAGTTGTTCGGCACCGTCGGTCCGGAGTTCGAGATCTCGTTCCGGGACGGGCAGGGCGACCGCGTTACCAAGCTCGAGCCAGGTACGTACGACATCCAGGTGCGCGACCTCTCGGACTTCCACACGTTCCATCTGGAGGGGCCGGGGGTGGACGAGCGGACGGAGGTCGAGTTCACGGGCACCGTCAACTGGACGGTCACCTTCAAGGACGGAAACTATTCGTATCGTTGCGACCCGCATCCGACGCTCGGGGACAAGTTCGTCGTCGGGACACCGCCCGCTACGAGCCCGCCTCCAGCGTCGCCGGCGATTACCGCGAAGACCAAGCTGCTCCTGACTGCGGGACCGCGGCAAGTCATTACCCTGAAGACCGCGGCCGGCAAAGCGGTCAAGAGCATGAAGCTCGGCACATATACGGTCACCGTCCGTGACCGCGGGAGCGATCACAACGCGCACATCGTGGCTCCGGGCTACAACCGCAAGACCGGCCCCCTCGCCTTCAAGGGGACGCAGACCTGGAAAGTCGCGCTGAAGCGGACGGGAACTCTCCGTTTCCTGTGCGACCCGCATGCTGCTTTCGGAATGCGGGGGTCGGCGAAGATCGTCCGCTGAGGCCGACGCCTTTAGAGCTCTTCTCGCGCCTAGACGGATTGCCCGGCGATCCGCCAGACCGGACCCAATGTGGCTTCGTTTCCGGTGTCGGAAAGCACGTTCAGCACGCTTGCGCGTCCGGTGATCCCGTCGCCTGCGATGCGCTCGAGGCAGCGCCGCGCCATTCCCGGTGACGTTCCATAGCCCACACCCGAAGTGACCCGAAAGCGCAACGCAATCTGCTCCGGGTTACGCGTCGGATTCAGCGGTGCGCCGAGCAGAGCAGCGCGCGGCAGATAGTCGGTCGAGTCGAGCTCGAGCTCGCAGAGGAGGTCGCGCCAGCCCGGAGGAAGATGCGAGAGCGCTTCGTCCCAGCTCTCCACGAGGCCGAGCGCCTTCTCCGATTCGACGGCAGTCGCGGCGCGCGGCTCGGCGCGCGACTCGACCAGGGTCAGCGTCCCCCAAATTCGCTTTCGGTCGAGGCGTCCGACCAGGTTTCGGACCTTGTCCGGCCCTCCTCCTTCGCGCCTGATCTGGAACCGGAGCTCTCCGCCCGCACGGCCGGGACCGAGTGGGGCGAGAACCGCCGCTGCATCTCCGATGGAACCAGGATCTTCGACCGAGAACAAGAAGCGCGCCTCGTCCCAGTCGGCTCCGAGATCGCGCTCGATCAGCTTCCACTGGCCCGCCGCTTGCATCGGCCGATCAGCTTACTTCAGTCGATCCGCCTAAAGAGCCTCTAACACAATGAAGCTCTGAGCCGCCGGCACGCGCTGGGCGGCGCGATGCGGCGTCCTCAGTCGGGGCCAATATGCCTGCATATTGGCCCTCCCTGCGTCCTTGCCTCGCACCGCCCAGCACGCACCGTCAACGAGGCCTCATTGTGTTAGAGGCTCTACTTCAGCTTGTTCCGCGACCTCCGCGTTCACTTCGCCGCCGAAGAGCAAGGCGACGGCGGTGAGCCATAGCCACGTCAGGGTGACGATGACCGCAGAGAGCGAACCCCACGTCTTGTTGTACGACTCGAACAGGCCCGTGTAGAGGGCGAAGGCGAGCGAGACGAGGATCCACACGACCACGGCGATTGTCGCGCCGGGCAAGACGACGCGCCAGCTGCGGTGCTCGACGTCGGGCCCGAAGTAGTGCAACACCGCGAACGCTGCCAGAAGGCCCGCGAAGAGCAGGGGCCACTGGAGGACCCACCAGGCCCAGGAGAGCACGCTCTCGATTCCAAGCAGATTCCCCACACCACGCTGGGCATACGGGCCGAGGATCAGAAGGAACACGACGAGCGCGACGGCGGCTCCCATCACCGCGACGAGCCCGAGAGCGACAAGTCGCTTGCGGACGAAGCTGCGCTTGTCCTTGCGGTCGTAGGCGCTGGTGAGCGCGGCCATGTAGGTGGTCATCGCGCTCGTCGACGCCCAGAGCGCGAGCACGAGTCCGAGGACCGTGATGACGATCCCCGTCGAAGGCTGCTCCTCGAGCCGTGTCAGGCTGTCCCCGAGCAGCTGCGTCGCGTCGGCCGGCATGAAGGCGTCGAGGCGATCCATGAAGTCGCGGATCGTTTCTGCGCTCGACACGAGGGTGAAGAGGCCGAGCGCGAGCAGCAGCGTGGAGGGAATCGCGAAGAACGAGCTGTACGCGACTGCCGAGGCGGTCATCGGAATCGCGTCGTCGAGCGACTCCTTGGCTGCCCGCGTGAAGATTGCGATCCAGTCCCGCCGGGAGAAATCGCGGAGTCTCGGCTCGATTCGAGCCGGGGTCATGCTCAATGACGGTCGCGGCCGCGGCGTGCGAAGTAGCGCATCGTCGCTCCGATGCCGCCCGAGACCACGAACGCCGTTGCGAACGCCGCCGGCGCCAACATGGAGATCCGCGACCCGACCTGTCGTCGCACGTCCGTGGCATCGCCGAGCCGGCTGCGTAGATCGTCGACCGCTACGGCGAGCTGCTCCCGTTCGACGGCAATCTCACTCCGAACGAGCTCAGGGCTCCGTGCGTCAGCCACGCCCGTTCCCCTTCAGTGCGTTCGCTGTCAGTTTGGCCTCGTCTACCGCGCGCTCGGGAATCGGCGGCACTCCCCGCTTGAGAATGGAGATGCCGACGGCCGCCGCAACTGCAGACGAAACCAGCAAGAAGACTCCGACCAGGAGCAGCGCGAGCCAGGCATCGAGGAAGGTCGCAAGCCCGGCCGCGGCGGTCGCGAGGAGAAAGCCGAGAGCAAAGAGCCCGAAGATTCCCGCGCCTGCCACCAGCGCCCCGCCGATGCCGA
Organism: Actinomycetota bacterium; assembly: GCA_013817555.1. Lineage (GTDB taxonomy): Bacteria > Actinomycetota > Thermoleophilia > Gaiellales > Gaiellaceae > GMQP-bins7. Next base: position 188 of record JACDCN010000015.1, on the reverse strand, counting down.
GCGACGTGATCTTCCTGCGCAGCTCCAGCATCGCGAGCTCTGCTTCGAGCCGCGCCAACGCACTGGCGCGCTCGGCGACCTCGTGGATCACGCTGCCGATTCCGCGGTTACCGGGGATGGGCATGACTCCGCCAGTCGATCATTCGAGCGACGAGCGCGCCTATCGCAGCCGCTCCCGCCAGGAGAAG
>JACDCN010000014.1 GCA_013817555.1 Actinomycetota bacterium | reverse complement strand
GCGCATGACGCGTCTCACCCTGCCCTACATCAACGACAACGGCCACATCCTCTTCATGGGGTCGGTCGCGGGGCGCCAGGCGTACCAGGACGCGGCGTCGTACGTGGCGGCGAAGTTCGCAGTCCGCGGCTTCGTCTACGCCCTGCGCGAGGATCTCCTCGGGCGCCCGATCCGGATCACGACCGTCGACGCAGGACTTGTCGAGAGCGAGTTCTCACTCGTCCGGTACCGGGGCGACGTGGATGCCGCGAAGGCCGTGTACGAGGGGGTCGACCCGGTCACCCCTGAGGAGATCGCGGACTGTGTCATGTTCGCGCTCACCCGCCCGTCGCATGTCAACGTGGACGAGATCGTGGTCAAGGCGCTCGCGCAGTCGAGCGGCGCGAGGGTCGTTCGACGAACGTGAAGGGCCTGTCCGGAGAGTTGTCGCGTGCCAGGCGGCCTGATCCACTCTCCGGGCAGGCCCTTGGGACACGCGAGTGCTGACGATCCTCGAAGGGTCAACGTTCTGCATGTCCGACGAGCGCGGCGATATCGCCGCCCCGACAAGCGGATTCTTCGCGCACGACACCCGGTTCCTCTCGCGGCTCGTGCTCTCCGTCCAGGGGTCGCCGCCGCTCCTGCTGTCGTCGGGACGCGTCGAGCACTTCGCGGCGGCGTTCTTCCTTCGCAATGCGAGCTTGAACGGGCTCCCGCAGGACGCGCTCTCGATCTCCCGCGAACGGTTCGTCGGTACGGGCATGCAGGAGCGGATCGCGATCCGGAACGAGAGCATGCACCGACTCGACTTCGATGTCTCTCTCGAGCTCGCCGCGGACTTCGCAGACATCATCTCGGTCAAGCTCCACGACTTCGCGCTCGGCGACCCCGCGAACGCACCGGACCTCCCGCCTCCCGCGCCCGCGACGTACGACGAGGCGCGCCGCCAGATCTTGATCGTGGACCCGGTGGGTGACCTGAGGACCCGCATCGTCCTCTCGCAGGCCGGTCGAATCAACGAAGGCGGAGCGGTCTTCGACCTCTCCCTCGATCCGCACGAGCGCTGGGACATCACCGTCGATGTCGTTCCCGCCCTCGACCCCGAAACGGACGCGGAGCTCGCCGAGCATCTGAGCGACGAGCGCGAGACGCTCGGAGACGTCGTCGCGGCGTGGACGCTCCGGGTGCCGCGGGTCCGGGGAGGCTGGGAGAGCTTGCGCCGCGCGTTCGATCGCTCGATCGAGGATCTCGCTGCACTGCGGATGCGCACGGGTGAGTTCCGTCGACCGCTCTTCGCCGCGGGGATGCCATGGTTCATGACCGTGTTCGGCCGCGACACGGCGATCACGTCGCTCCAGTCGCTGCTGTTGGGGCCGGAGCCCGCGATCGGCGCCCTGGACGCGCTCGCCGAGCTGCAGGCCACGACCGTGGACCCCGCGATCGACGCCGAGCCCGGGAAGATCGTCCACGAGGTCCGCCACGGCCGCGCCGCCGAGTTCTGGTTCCCTCGCTACTACGGCTCCATCGACTCGACACCGCTGTTCCTCGTCCTCCTCGCCGAGACCTGGCGCTGGACGGACGATGCGGTGCTCGTTCGACGGCTGCGGGAGCCGGCCATGCTGGCGCTCGAGTGGATCGACCATCACGGCGACCTCGACGGTGACGGCTTCGTCGAGTATGCGCGGCGGGCGGACGGCGGCCTCACGAATCAGTCGTGGAAGGACTCTGGTGACTCGCAGCGCTTTCACGACGGACGGTTCGCCGAGGCACCGATCGCGCCGGTCGAGGTGCAGGGCTATGTCTACGACGCGAAGCGCGGGCTGGCGGAGATCGCCCGGGACGTCTGGCGCGAGCCCGAGCTCGCGGACCGGCTCGAGCGCGAGGCCGCCGAGCTCCGCGTCGCGTTCGACAAGGCGTTCTGGGTCGAGGAGCGGGGTGGATTCTTCGCGCTCGCCCTGGATGGGGAGAAGCGGCACGTCGACGCCCGCTGCTCGAACATGGGACATCTGCTCTGGAGCGGGATCGTCCTTCCCGAGCGGGTGGGGCCGGTCGTAGACCAGCTCCTCTCGGAGTCGCTCTGGTCCGGCTGGGGAATCCGGACGATGGCGAGCGACGAGGCCGCGTACAACCCGATCAGCTATCACAACGGCACCGTCTGGCCCCACGACACGTCGCTCACCGCCTGGGGTCTCGCTCGACATGGCTACCCCGAGGCGGCGAGGCGTGTCGCCCGCGCGTTAATCGAGGCCGCTGCGCACTTCGACTGGTCGCTGCCCGAGGTTTTCGCTGGTTATGCGCGAGACGAGACGCCGTTCCCGATCGCGTATCCCACGGCCGCTCGTCCGCAGGCCTGGGCGGCGGGCACGCCGATCCTCCTCGTGCGCGTCCTTCTCGGGATCGAGCCGGACCGCGTGCGACAGCGGCTCGTGACCAACGTCACCGACGAGCTGCCGAGCTGGCTCGAGGGGTTGCGTGTCGAGGGCGTGCGCGCGTTCGGGCGAAACTGGTCGGTTGCGGTCGAGCGCGGGCGTGTCACGATTGCCGAGGGCGTCTAGGGTGTTAGACGTGAGGGAAGGGAATTGCGGCCGCGAAGCGGACGCCTTTAGGGATCTTCGCGCCGCCGGAATCCGCGCGAGCGGATTTCGGTGTTGCGCCGTATGAATGTTGGCCTGATCTGTCCCGTGTGGTTTCCGGTGCCTCCCGAGGCATATGGAGGAACCGAGCGCGTCGTCGCGCTTCTCGCTGACGGGCTTGTCGACGCCGGCCACGACGTGACGCTCTTCGCGTCGGGCGACTCGCAAACCCGCGCGCGCCTCGAGTCCGTCTTCCAGACGGCGCCGAGCGAGTGGATCGGTCACACGTACTGGGAGATGCAGCACACCGTGCATGCGATCCGCAAGGGAAGCGAGTTCGATGTCGTGCACGACCACACGGGTCTCCTCGGGCTCGCGCTCGGCGGGCTCCTCAGCGTGCCCTTCTGCCACACGGTTCACGGCCCGCTCGACGGGGGGCCGGGCCGTTTTTACGAGAACGTCGTCGAGCTCGCGCCCAAGGCCAAGCTGATCTCGATCTCCATGAACCAGCGGAAGCCGAAGCAGGATCTTCCGTGGATCGCCAACTGTCCGAACGCGCTCGATCTCTCCGTCTACCCGTTCCGGCGCAAGTCGGGCGGCGACTACCTCCTCTTCCTCGGTCGAATGAGCCCGGACAAGGGCGCGCACAGGGCGCTCGCGGTCGCGCTGGAGACGGGCCTTCCCCTGAAGATCGCCGCCAAGTGCCGCGAGCCGCTCGAGATCCGTTACTTCGACGAGTTCATCCGCCCGCACCTCGGCGAGTCGATCGAGTATGTGGGCGAGGTCGGACACGCGGACAAGGTCGAGCTTCTGATGGGGGCGCGGGCACTCATCTTCCCGATCGACTGGGAGGAGCCGTTCGGGCTCGTCGTGATCGAGGCGATGGCCTGCGGAACACCGGTGATCGCCACGCGCCGAGGCGCCGTTCCCGAGATCCTGGAGCACGGTCGCACGGGGGTCATCGTCGACCGCTATCGCGACATGGAGGACGAAGCGGTGCTCGAGTGCGCGGACAGCCTCGACCCGGTGGTTTTGAGGCGCGAGGTCGAGGAACGGTTCTCCCCGGAGCACATGGTTGCGAACTACGTCGCCGCGTACGAGGCGACGATCGCCGCCACACCGTCCGCGTGAAGTTGCGCTCCCCGCACGACCGCGAGATCCTCAAGCTCGCGGTTCCTGCGCTGGGCGCGCTTGCCGCGGAGCCGCTCTACCTCCTCGTCGACACGGCGATCGTCGGCCATCTCGGTCGCTCGCAGCTTGCGGCGCTCGGCATCGCCGCGACCATTCTCGGCGGCCTCTTCGCGATCTTCAACTTCCTCCAGTACGGGACGACGGCTCAAGTCGCGCGTGCGGGAGGGGCGGGGCAGAGCGAGATCGCGCGTCGGCTCGGGGCGCAGGCCGTCTGGCTTTCGCTCGGGTTCGGGATCGCCGTCTCGGCGCTCGTGGCTGTCCTCGCGGAGCCGCTCGTCACGCTCATGGGCGGCGAGGGCCAGGCTGCCGAGTATGCGGTGACGTACCTGCGCATCGCCGCGATCGGCTTTCCCGCAGCGTTCCTCGCGCTCGGTGGCCAGGGGTACCTCCGCGGAATCGCCGATTTGAAGACGCCGCTCGTCATCGTGATCGCGGGGAACGTGGCGAACGTCATCCTCGAGGTGCTGTTCGTGTATGGCTTCGGTTGGGGGATTGCGGGATCTGCAGCGGGAACTGCGATCGCCCAGCTCGGGATGGGCGCCGCCTTTGTGTTCGTGATCCTGCGCGGGATGCGGCGAGCCGACGCGCGACCGCGACTTGTCCTCGCCCAGCGGGTGCTCACGCTGGGAAAGTGGATCTTCCTGCGGACGACTTCTCTCATCGGCGCGTTCGTGCTTGCCGGCGCGGTCGCGACTCGCTTCGGCGAAGCCTCGATCGCCGCCCATCAGATCGCCTTCCAGCTGTTCATTTTCCTCGCGCTCGTACTCGACGCGGTGGCTATCGCGGGGCAGATCATCGTCGGACGCGAGCTCGGCGCGGGGCGCACCGAGCGGGCGTATGCGGCGGGCGAGCGCATGATCTGGCTCTCCGTGGCGGCCGGCGGCGTCTTCGCCGTGGCGATGCTCGCCCTGGCCGGAGTCCTGCCCCGCATCTTCACCAGCGATGCGGCGGTTCTTGACGAGACCGCGCTCCTATGGCCGCTCTTCGCCTTGATGCAGCCGCTGAACGGCGCCGTCTTCGCGCTCGACGGGATCCTCATCGGCGCCGGTGACGGGCCCTATCTTGCGGGGTCGATGGTGGTCGCGTTCCTCGTTTGCGCCGTGGTTCTGCTCGCGTCGCTCGCGGGCGACTGGGGGATTCGCGGCGTGTGGGCGGCCCTGGTGCTTCTCATCGTCGTTCGGCTTGGGGCGATGCTTACGCGCTTCCGGCGGGGGCGGTGGCTCGTGACAGGGTGGGCGTGAACGTCCTCGGCGGCGATCTGGAGCCGTGCTCGTTCGATCCGGTGACGGGTTTCTACCGGGACGGCTACTGCAGAACCGGCTCGGGAGACGTCGGGATGCATGTGGTGTGCGCGGTCATGACCGAGGAGTTCCTCGAGTTCTCGGTGTCGCGTGGAAACGACCTGGTCACGCCGCAGCCGCAGTGGATGTTCCCCGGTTTGCAGCCTGGAGACCACTGGTGCGTCGTCGCCGAGCGCTGGAACGAGGCGCTCGAAGCCGGGGTCGCTCCGCCTGTCGTATTGGAGGCGACGCACGCCTCGGCGCTCGAGTTCGTCTCCATGGGAGACCTCGAGGCGCACGCCGTCCGGGACTGATTCTCAGCTGACAGCGGCCGCGGCTTCTCGCCGCTTGCGCCAGTAGCGCTCGAGTCCGCGATAGTGGTGCCAGAACGGCGCGGCCTCGTCGTACAGATCGGTGAGCTCCGGCTCGGTCTGGCCGGCGTCGTAACGCGCCGCCGCTGCGAAGGTCTGCTCGTCCATACCGTCCTCGACCCGACTCGCCCACGTGTGAAGGGTCTCTCGGAGTCCCGCGAGGTGCTCCTGCACATCGTCGAACGTGCCGAAGTGGATGAGCGCGAGTCGGCCCGGTGTGCGCCGCTCGATCTCATCGATCGTCCGCTCCCATGCCTCGAGATCGATCTCGGGTGGCGGGCAGGGAGGGAGGACGAAGCTGCTCGGCGCGATCCGGACGCCCGCCGCGTCGCCGGCGTAGAGCGTGCCGTCGGCATCGAGGTAGGAGACGTGGTGCCAGGCGTGGCCGGGAGTGGGGAAGCACTCGAGGCCCAGGATCCGGTCGCCCACGACGTGGACGTTCTGCTCGGGAACGGGAGCGAGCTCTCCCCAGAGCGCGTCGAAGCTCTGGCCGTAGAGCCTGCGGGCGCTCGACTCGAGCTTGGACGGGTCGACCAGATGCGGAGCGCCGACCTCGGAGACGTGCACCTGCAGCCACGGGTGCTGACGAACGAGCACGCCTGCGGCTCCCGCGTGGTCGAGATGGATGTGGGAGAGGAGCAGGTGCCTGAGGTCGGTGAGGTCCAGTCCGCGCTCCGCCAGTCCTGCCTTCAGGTGCGGGATGCACGTCGTCGGGCCGCAGTCGAAGAGCGCGGGGCCGTCCTGGGTCTCGAGCACGTAGCAGCCGATGATGCGCTCGTCGACGTGGTGGAGGTCGATCGGCTCGGTGGTCATATGTACCACCGGAGATCAGGTGGCGAGCGCAGATTCGAGGTCGGCGATCAGGTCGGCCGCCGACTCGATGCCGACCGAAAGCCGGATGAGGTTCGGCGGCACGGCGAACGGGGCGTTGGCGGTCGACGCGTGGGTCATCCCGGCCGGTTGCTCGATCAGGCTCTCGACGCCGCCGAGACTCTCCGCCAGCTTCCAGATCTGCGTGCGCGCGACGAGCGCCACGGCCTCCTCCTCGCTCCCGGCGAGGAATGACACCATCCCTCCGAAGTTACGCATCTGCGCTGCCGCGATCGTGTGCCCCGGGTGCGTCGGCAGTCCCGGGTAGAGGACGCGTTCGACGCGGGTCTCACGCTCTAAGAAGGAAGCGATGGCCGCCGCGTTCTCGCAGTGCTTTTCCATCCGAACGGCGAGTGTCTTCACCCCGCGTAGCACGAGCCAGGAGTCGAACGGGCCGGGCACCGCGCCGAGCGACTTCTGCAGGAAGGCGAGGCGCTCGGAGGTCGCATCGTCGTTCGTCGCGAGAAACCCGCCGACGACGTCCGAATGGCCGCCGAGGTATTTCGTCGTCGAATGGAGCACCACGTCCGCTCCCAGTGAGAGCGGCTGCTGGAGGTACGGCGTCGCGAAGGTGTTGTCGACGACGACGAGGGCTCCTACCGCGTGCGCCGCCTCCGCCGCAGCTCGGATGTCGACGAGGTTCAGGAGCGGGTTCGTCGGCGACTCGAGCCAGACGAGCCGTGTTTTTTCGTCGAGGTGCTCGGCGAGGCCGGATGAGATCTCCTGCGCGGAGAGGAACGTAAAGCGATACCCCTTCGGCTCGTACACCTGCGAGAACATCCGGTAGATGCCTCCGTACACGTCGTTCACCGACACGACGTGATCGCCGGGGGAGAGCAGGTGCATCAGCGTCGTCGCCGCCCCCAGGCCGGAGGAGAACGCGTGGCCGTGAGCCGCTCCTTCGAGCGAGGCGAGGCACTCCTGGAGCGCTGTCCGCGTGGGGTTGGCGACCCGCGCGTAGTCGTAGCCCTTGTGCACTCCGACCGCCTCCTGCACGAAGGTGGAGGTCTGGTAGATCGGCGTCGTCACCGCACCGGTTGCGGGATCCGGCTCCTGACCGACGTGGATGGCGCGGGTCTCGAACTCCATGGCGCGATCCTAGTCGTGAGACTCGAGCTGCTTGGCGCCCAAGAAGGTCGCGAGGCTGTCGAGAGCCTCGTCGAGACGTGAAGTGTCTCCCCATGCGCGGAGCACGCGTAGCGTGCCGGCCTTCCGGTCGAAGAGCGGCTCGACGCGGCCGACCAGCCGGTCGCCGACGAGGATCGGCAGCACGTAATACCCGTATTCGCGCTTCGCCTTCGGGACGTACATCTCGAGCCGATAGCGGAAGTCGAAGAGCGCCTCTGCGCGGTCGCGATCGTGGATCAGGCGGTCGAAAGGGGAGAGCAAGGTGACGTGATCGGGAACGGCGTCGGCGGAGACGTCAGGGTGGGCCTCCCACCCCTTCGGCGTGAGCCGCACTCCCTGCGCCCGAAACCGCCTCTCGGCGAGCAAGCGTTCGGCTTCGCGCAGCGGGATCTTCTCCGTCTCCGGGTACCAGCGCTCTGCCAGGTCCCAAAGGCGCTGACCGTTTCGCCGCCCGACGATCGCGACGAGGCCGCGTCCGTGGAGGATGTCGAGCATCACGCTCGTGTTGCGGGTGCCGTACCAGCCGTGAGACTCCCAGGTCCTGACGGAATCGTCGGCGAGCTCGCGCGAGAGCAGCGGCCCCCGGCGCTCGAGCTCATTGAGCACGAAGCGCTTGTAGCCGGCATTCGTCTGTAGGAACTCGGCGCCGCGTCGCTCCCACGCGTACTTCCCCCGCTTGCGCCGAATCCGTGTGCGAACGAGCGGGAGATCCTCGATTGGCCAGATGTACGCATTCCACTCGAAGAGCTTCTTCTGCTCTCAGAGCAGCCGGTCGAGCTCATTGCGGTCGTACGGCCCGAGCCGGCTCCAGGGCACGAGGTACTGGGGCGGCGCCACGCTCGAGATCGGATCGATCTGGAGGAACCCGAGCCGGCGAACGGCGTCGAGCAGGCTCTTGGCCGAGCCGTCGAGAAGCTGCGCGCGGACGGCGATCCGGCGCGCCTCCTCCTGCGAGACGATCCTCACCCGACCACTCGTTCGAGCCCGATCGTGCGCCGGAGCCGGTCGAGAGCGCGCTCGAAAGCGTCGTCGAGAGCGGCGGAGCGCCTGACGCGAGGCTCGAGGTGCAGCGCTTTGACGACGAGGCTGCCTTCGCGCCGCTCTGTCTTGAGATCGGCCCGACCCACGATCCGGTCACGCCAGAGGAACGGGAGCACGTAGTAGCCGTACTGGCGCTCGGGCGCGGGCTTGTAGACCTCGATCACGTGGTCGAAGCCGAAGATGCGGCGCGCGAAGGGACGGTCCCAGAGCAGGTTGTCGAACGGCGAGAGCAGCGCTGTCGTCCTCGGGCGTGGAGGATCGATGTCCGCGCCGGTCGGGACGAGCACCGGAGCGCCGCCGTCCGCGACCTGAAGCCGTTCGAGGACGCCGTCGCGCACGAGCGCGTCGAGATGTGGCTCGAGTCGCGCGATCCCGCCGCGCAGGCGCCAGTGCTCTACGACTCCCTTCGCCGTAAGCGCGCCTCGGCTTACGACCGCCCGCCTCGCAAGCTCTTGTAACTGCCTGGTCGAGTCGGGCTGCGGAGCCTCCAGCACCTCGCGCGGGATAACGCGCTCGGCAAGGTCGTACAACCGCTGAAATCCGCTGACACGTCCGGCGATCACGATCTCGCCGGAGTTCCAGAGCGCCTCGAGAACCATCTTCGCGGGCTTCCAGTTCCACATGCCGCCGCCGCCCTGCCCGTCGAACGCTCGCGACGTAAGCGGCCCTCGCTCTCGGATCGCGGTGCGCACGTGCTCTGCGAGCTCCGGGTGCTGGCTGAGCACGTCGCCGCGCCACGGATGGTGAGGGGTCATCCAGGACCGATAAAGCGGCCAATCCTCGACCGGGATGAGACACGCTTCGTGCGCCCAAAACTCGAAGATCCGTCCCTCTCGGAGCAACCGCGAGACGGTCTCGCGCGGGTACGCGCCAACCCGCGACCCGAGCGTGATGCGGTGGCTCCGCTCGACGGCGGTGATCGAGTCGAGCTGAACGCACGAGAGCCTGCGGATTGTCTCCTCGACCTCGCGTGTAGTTCCGCTCCGGCTGCGTGACGTGTATCCCTGCGCCGCGACCGCTAGCCGGCGCACTGCGGCTACCGAGATCGTCCTCAGTCCGGCACCTTTCCGACCAGGATCTCTGCGAGGCGCGCGGGATCGAGGTTCCCGCCGGAAACGATGCAGACCACACGCCCCCCGCCTGCCGCGCCTGCAAGCGCCGCAGCCACTGGAAGCGCGGCCGCGCCCTCGGCGACGATCCGCCCGCGCTCCGCGAGCAGCTTCACAGTCGCTGCGACTGCCTCGAGCGAGATCGGAAATGCGTCGGTTACGAGCGGCCGCGCTAGCTCCCACATGTCGGATAGGAGCGATCCCGACCCCGCCCCGTCGACGAAGGACGGCGTGAAATCGACCGGCGTCGGATTGCCATCGTTGGCGATTGCCGCGGCCAAGGGCGCGCCGGTATCCGGCTCGCACACGTAGACCTTCGTGTCCGGCGACACAGCCTTGAGCGCGCTCGCCACTCCGGTAGTCAGCCCGCCGCCGCCCCAGGGGATCAGGACCGAATCGATGTCGTCCAGTTGCTCGGCGAGCTCGAGGCCGATCGTCCCGTTCCCCGCCATGACCGGCGGGTCACGGACGGGATGGACGAAGTACCCGTCGACACCTTCGAGCTCGGCCAGGGCCCGATCGCGGTCGGCCTCGACCGCGGCCCACCACGTCTCCCACGGCACGCGGACGATGCGTCCGCCGAGCCGCTCGACGGCCGCCAGCTTCGCCGCCGACGCGTTGTCGGGGACGACGATCGTTGCAGGGACACCTAGTGCCCGCGCCATCCACGCGACACCCTGGGCCATGTTCCCGGTGCTGGTGGTGACGACGCCTTCCGCCAGCGCGGCGCGCGGAGCGCTGAGGATCGCGTTTGCCGCGCCACGCAGCTTGAAGGAGCCGATCGGCTGCAGGCTCTCGAGCTTGAGCCAGATCTCCGCCGGAGCGTCGTCCAGATACAAACGGACGAGCGGCGTCCGGACGATCGTGTGCGCGATCCGAACCCGAGCGCGCTCGATGTCCTCGAGCGGGATCAGAATTCCACCTCCGCCCCTACGCCTCGCTCGCGCGCACGACGGACGATGAGCTCCGCGGACGCGAGATCCTCGACCGCGAGCCCGAGGGACTTGAACAGCGTCAGCTCGTCGTCGCTCTCTCGTCCAGGATGCGTCCCGACGAGCACCTCGCCGAGCTCGGCCCTGATGTGGTCCTCCCCGATTGCGCCCTCGGCTGCGGGGATCAGGTAGTCGCCGGCCTCGTTCAGCGTCGACTCGCGGCGGTCGACGAAGAGCGAGCTCGCGGCGACGGTCTCCGTGTCGAGCTCACGCGCCGTCGAAATGCTCGAGCCGACCGCGTTGACGTGCGCACCGGGGGCGAGCCAGCGATGCTCGACGATCGGCTCGCGAGCGCTGGTCGTCGTGCACACCACCTCGGCGCCGAAGAGTGCCGCGTCGGGCGACGGGCAGACGACGGCTTCTACCTCTGCCGCGAGCTTTTCGGCAGCGTCGAGGTTCCGGGCCCAGACGCGGATCTCGGGGTCGTCCAGAACCGCCCGCATAGCGTGCACGTGCGCTCGCGCCTGGACGCCGGCGCCGAGGACCGCGACGCGCCCGACATCGGAGCGGGCGAGGGCACGGGTGGCGACGGCCGAGACTGCCGCAGTTCGAATCTCGGTGACGGGGGAGGCGTTCAACACAGCCACGAGCTCACCGGTTCCACCGTCGTGGAGGAGAACCGCGCCCTGGTGCGCATCGAGCCCTCGAGTGGGGTTGTCCGGTGTCACGACGATCTCCTTGAGCGCGTAGGCGGCAGCGTCACCGCCTCGATGCGCGGGCATGAGGCCCATCAAGCCGGCGGCATCCGGCGGACGTCCGACGAAACGGAGCGGCTGGAAGAGCTCGCCTCGCGCCAGCGCTGCGAGGACCTCTTCCATCGCCTCGATGCACGACTTCATGTCGAGCAGCTGACGCACGTCCTGCTCGGAGAGGACGAGAAGACTCACTCGAACAAGCCTCGCAGATGGGCGCGGTCGGCCGAAGTGAGATCCAGCGACACCGCCTCGCGCACCGGTTGGAGATGCTTGGCCCTCGTCGGTCCGACCACGACTGCGGTGATTTCGGGGTCTCCGAGGAGCCATGCGGCCGCGAGTCCTGCCATCGAGACTCCGCGTCCCAGCGCCTCGCGTTCGAACGCTTCTAGCGCGTCGAACACCGAGTCGGACGCGTACTTCTCGTACGAGGCCGGTCGCTGCGTCATCCTCGATCCCTCGGGATACGCCGCGCCTCGCCGATACTTCCCGGTGAGCCAGCCACCGGCGAGCGGGCCGAACGCCTCGTACCCGAGGCCGTGCTCGCGGCAGACGGGGAAAACCGTCTCGGCATCGCGGCGATCGAGGAGAGAGAACGAGTTCTGCACCCATTCGTAGCGCGTGACTCCTTCGCGCTCCGAGATTGCGAGCGCCTCGGTGAGTTGCTCGGCGTCGAAGTTGGAGGCACCCACCGCACCGACCTTCCCGCCCCGGATGAGCCCGTCAAAGGCGTCAAGCGTCTCCTCCTGAGGAATATCCGGGTCGTGGTCGTGCGCCATGTAGAGCGCGATCCGCTCCAGCCCGAGCCGTCGCAGGCTGACATCGATCTGGCGGAGGATGCGACCGCGCGCAAGCCCGTGATCCGCGCCCGGGGCGTTCGGGTTGAACGTCTTCGTCTCCACCACGATCGCAGCCCGAACCGTGCTGTCCTTCGTCCTCAGCCACGCGCCGATGAAGCTCTCGCTCCGTCCCCCACCGTAGGCGTCGGCGGTATCGAACGTCGTTATGCCGAGCTCCCACGCGGCGTCCATGATCCGAAAAGCCTCGTCCTTTGGGATCCCCTGGCCGAAGAACTCGGGCGCGGACCCGACTCCGCCGAAGTTGCCGCAGCCCAGGATGAAGTGGGAGACCGCGATCCCGCTCTGCCCGAGCTCCCTAGTCTCCACAGGCCGGGATCCTAAATGGCCGTGGCGACAATGGGCCTAGTAATGGGTCTATTAGTGGGCTAACATGCCAAAAGTGCGTATTCACGTTCATCTCGATGACGACCTCGTGACGCGCCTTGACGAGCGAGTGAGCGCGCGCGGCCGAAGTCGGTTCATCGAGCGAGCGTTGCGTGCGGCGCTCGAGACCGAGGAGCGCTGGGAGCTGATTCGTTCTGCGTTCGGCTCGGTGCGGCAATCAAACCACGATTGGGACGACGATCCGGCCGCGTGGGTCGCCGAGCAGCGTCATGCGGATGAACGACGCGTCGGCTAGGCATGCCGATACTCCTGGACACGACTGTCCTAATCGACTTCCTCCGAGGCAGACCGGGAGTCCGGGCTCGCCTCGAGGAGATCGAGCGAGTCGGCGACGTCCCCCTGACCTCTGCCGTCAACGTCGAGGAGCTCGTTCGCGGCTTGCACTCCTCCGAAGCGGATGCTGCCAACCGACTACTTCGTGGGCTCCGCATGGCACCCCTCGGGCGCGCTGAAGGGATCCACGCCGGGACCTGGCGCCGAGAGAAAGCGCAGGAGGGGATCACGCTCAGTCAGAGCGACTGCCTCATCGGGGCTGCCGCGCTTGCCGTCGGCGCACGGCTCGCGACCGGGAACCCGAAACACTTCCCGTTCGACGAGCTGACCGTCGAGCACTGGCCCGTCGGGGCGTAGATGCTTGATCGGGAATTGGCCCGTGGTCGTCATCCGGCCCGGACCGTGAACTCCCGATTAGCACCGACTAGTAGTACCGTCTCCACGTGGCCGACGGAATCAGCCTCGAGGAGCTGCAGCTCGCCGCGCGCAACCACGGAATGCCGCTCGAGGCGCTCCGCTGGGACGTCACGCCGGTCGGTCTCCACTACCTCCTGACGCATTACGACATCCCTGCGGTCGATCCCGCCACATGGCGACTGGAGATCGACGGGCTGGTCGATCGGCCCCTGTCGCTCTCGCTCGACGACCTGCGCTCGAGGCCGGCGCTCGAGGTCGTCGCGACGATGGAGTGTGCGGGGAACGGCCGGGTGCTGATCGAGCCGCACGTCTTCAGCCAGCCGTGGCTGCTCGAGGCCGTTGGGAACGCCCGCTGGAAAGGAGTTGCGCTCGCGTCGCTACTCGAGGAGGCCGGAGTGCTGGCTAGCGCCATCGAGGTGCTCTTCGAGGGGCTCGACCGCGGGTGCGAGGGCGAGGAGGAGCAGGTGTACGCTCGAAGCCTCCCACTGGCTGACGCGCTCGGCGAGGACGTGCTGCTCGCGTACGAGTTGAACGGTGTTCCGCTTCCGCCGCAGCATGGCTACCCGCTGCGACTGCTCGTGCCAGGTTGGTACGGGATGACGAGCGTGAAGTGGCTCGCGCGCATCTCGCTCCTCGACACTGCGTTCGATGGGTACCAGATGCGCCACAGCTACCGCCTCCGCCAGGAGGAAGACGAGGTCGGCGAAGCGCTGTCGCGGATGCAGGTCCGAGCGCTGATGGTGCCTCCCGGGATCCCCGAGTTCCCGAGCCGCGCCCGCATCGTGCCGGTAGGCGAATGCGTCCTCGAGGGAAGGGCGTGGTCCGGGGAGGCGCAGATCGCAGACGTGGAGGTGTCCACGGACGGCGGTGAGACCTGGGCCGAGGCCGAGCTTGCTCCACGCTCCGACGGCCGCTGGGCCTGGCGCGGCTGGCAGTTTTTGTGGAACGCGGAGCCGGGAGAACACGAGCTCTGCTGCCGCGCGCGTGACGAGGCCGGAAACGAGCAGCCGCTCGAGGCGCCGTGGAACCTCGGCGGCTACGCGAACAACGCCGTGCAGCGCGTCTCAGTGACCGTTTCTTAGGGCACTTTCTGCCAACGCAAGCGGCGCGGGCGCGAAGCGACCTCCTTCAGAGATCTTCCCGCGATCGGAAACCGCGCGGAGCGGATATCGATCTTGCGCAAAGGAAACGGCAGCGCGTCGCGGTGACCGTCGCCTAACGAGGAAAGAGGCGCGCGGCCGTCGCTTTGAAGGACGCGGTCACGATCGCGCCCGGTCGAAGATCGAGGCGCTCTGCGGATGCGGCGGTGATCTCGGCGACGATTGGACCGACGTGAACCCTCACGCGATTCCCCAAGGGAGCTAGCGACGTCACGGGGGCACTCAAATGATTCATGCGGGAGTCGTCCTGCCTGATGAGCCCGAGAGAGACATCCCAGGGGTAGACAGCGAGGTTCACGGGCCCGCTCGCCTGGTCGGCGCTCCAGGCGGTGAGGCCGCTGTCCAGCACGACCTGCGTCAGGCCGTTCTCGGTCCCGATCGCCTGGCCCGCGAGCACCATCGCGCCGGCGAGGCTGGCCACGAACGGATCGGTCGGGATCGAGACGAGCTCGGCGGGGCTCCCGAGCTGGAGGATCCGGCCCTGGCTGATGACGCCGACGCGGGCGGCGAGGGTCGCGGCGTCCTCGAAGTCGTGGGTTACCAGGAGCGTCGGCAGCTTCAGGGCGCTGAGGAGGTCTCGAAGCTCGGCGCGCACTCCGGCTCTCGTGTGCGTGTCGAGCGCCGAGAGCGGCTCGTCGAGCAAAAGGAGAGCGGGGTCCCGCGCGAGCGCGCGCGCAAGCGCCACGCGCTGGCGCTCTCCTCCAGAGAGCTCATGCACGCGTGCCCTGGCAAGGTCGCCGATGCGGAAGCGCTCGAGGAGCTCGTCCACCCGCGAGCCGTCGCAGGCGCCGAAGCGCACATTCCCGGCGACGTCGAGATGGGGGAAGAGAGCGTACTCCTGGAAGAGGTACCCGACCCGCCGGCGCTCGGGCGGTACGTCGATCCCTCGATCCGTGTCGAGGAGCACCACCTCGTCGAGGCGGACGGATCCCCATTGTGGCCGAAGCAGCCCGGCGACGATGCGCAAGACCGTCGTCTTCCCCGCACCCGACGGCCCGACGAGCGCGAGCGTCTCGCCCCGCTCGACGGTCAGCTCGGCTGACGCGTCGAAGCTGCGAAGGGGATGAGTGAACTGGACCCGGAGTGCCATCTGGTCAGGACTTTGACGGTGAGGAGGACGAGAGCGCTGATACAGATCAGGAGCGCGCTGATCGCCAGCGCGACCGTGAAGTCGAGGTCGAACTGCTCGTAGATCGCGAGAGAAAGGGTCTGCGTCACGCCCTGAAGCGACCCGGCGAACATGATCGTCGCTCCGAACTCACCGAGACCCCGCGCGAAGGCGAGAGCAGCGCCCGCCCCGAGGCCGCTGCCGGCCAGTGGCAGCATCACCCGGAAGAAGACCCCGGCGCGGCCGGCGCCCAGGGTCCGAGCCGCCGCGGGCAACGTCGTGTCCACGGCCTCGAAGGCCGCAATTGCGGTTCGCAGATAGAACGGACTGGCGACGAACGTCACCGCCAGGATCACCGAGATCTTGGTGAAGGCGATGTCGATCCCGAGCACTTCGAAGGTCCCGCCGAGAAGCCCAGCCCTGCCGAACGCGACGAGCAGGCCCACCCCGGCGACGGCGGGAGGCAGCACGAGCGGCAGCTCGACGAGCGTGACGAGGATGTCGCGCAGGCTGCCGCGACGGGTCGAGATCCAGTATGCGGCCGGTGTCCCGAATCCGAGGATGAGGATCATCGCGACGGCGTTCGTTTCGGCAGTGACCCGAAGGGCGTCGCGCGCGGCGTCGCTTCCGAAGGCCGAGACGAGCTCGCCTGGCGGGACGCGCAGGAACACCGCGACGATCGGCAGCAGCAGGAAGAGGAGCGCGACCCCGGTCGTGAAGACGAACGCCGCGCGGAAGATCCGGTCTATGACGGCGCCTTCGGCAGCGGCAGGAAGCCGTATCTCTTGAGCGCGGCCTGGCCTCTGACCGAAAGAAGGGTCTTGATCCAAGCCCGCGCTCTCGTCTTGTTGGACGACCCCGACACGACTGCGATCTCATACCGAATGCGAGGCTGCCCCTTGGCCGGAATACGGATCACGGATACTCGATCGCCGGCCGGTCGGGCGTCGGTCGCGTAGACGAAGCCGGCGTCCGCCTGTCCGAGCGCGACCTTTCCTGTGACCGCCTTCACGTCAGATTCCTGGCTCACGACCTTGGAGAGCGCCGATGTGAGCCCCAGCTTGCGGAGAACGGTGCGCGTATACGTCCCGACAGGCACGGCCCGCCCGGCGATCACGAGCTTGACCGGCTTCCGCTTCAGGTCGTAGACCGACCGGATT
>JACDCN010000164.1 GCA_013817555.1 Actinomycetota bacterium | reverse complement strand
GCGGAGCGCGCGGGTCATCGCGAGCGGGTGGGGATCGCGCTCGATCCGGCTGCGAGCGAGATCTTCCGTGACGGGCGCTACGAGCTCCCGGGCGAGGGTCGCACGCTCGAGCCGGCGGCGATGATCGACTTCTACGCTTCGCTCGCGGAGCGCTACCCGCTCGTCTCGGTCGAGGACGGCCTCGACGAAAACGCCTGGGATGACTGGCGTACGCTGACCGAGAAGCTGGGCCACGCCGTCCAGCTGGTCGGTGACGACCTCTTCGTGACGAACGACGAGTTCCTACGGCGAGGCATAGCGGAGAGCGTCGGGAACGCGATCCTCGTCAAGGTGAACCAAATCGGGACGCTGACCGAGGCGCTGGAGACGATCGAGGTCGCGAAGGCGGCCGGGTACGCGACCGTAATCTCCCATCGCTCGGGCGAGACGGAGGACACGACGATCGCCGACCTCGCTGTAGCCGTGAACGCAGGCCAGATCAAGACCGGAGCCCCGTCGCGGACCGATCGCGTGGCGAAGTACAACCAGTTGCTCCGGATCGAGGAGCAGCTTGGCTCACGGGCTGGGTATCCAGGCTGGTCTGCCTTCCAGCGCGCCAAGTAGCCTGCGCAGACCATGGTCGCCTTCGACCGAAGGACGAAGATCGTCGCCACGATCGGACCCGCGTCGTCCGGCGAGCAGGCAATCTCGCGGCTGATCGAGGCTGGAATGGACGGCGCTCGTCTCAACTTCTCGCACGGCGCGCACGAGGATCACGGGACGAGCGCGCGGCTCGTGCGGGAGGCCCAGACGGCATTTGGGAGACCGCTCGCGCTCATCGCGGATCTTCAGGGCCCGAAGCTGCGGATCGGCGAGCTCTCGAAACCGGTCGAGCTCGAAGTTGGCGACAGTGTCGTCGTCGCCGACGAGGGCTCGGCGCGAGCCGACGACCTCCCGGTCGCGCCAGCTGTTCTCGGCTCTGTGCTCGCTCCCGAGCAGGACGTGCTCGTCGACGACGGCCATGTGCGGCTCCGGGTCGAGCGGGTCGAGGGCAACCGTGCCATGTGCAGGGTCATCACCGGCGGCATCGTCGAGCCGCACAAAGGCGTCAACGTCCCCGGCGTGCCTCTGCCGGTCCCCTCGCTCACCGACAAGGATCTCGAGGATCTCGACTTCGCGCTCGGGCTCGGGGTCGACTACGTGGCTCAGTCGTTCGTCCGCTCGCGAGCAGACGTCGCTGCGCTCCGGGCGAAGCTCGAGACGGCCGGGTCGCAGGCGTGGGTGATCGCGAAGATCGAGCTGCAGGAGGCGGTCGCGGCGATCGAGGAGATCCTCGACGAGGCCGACGCCGTGATGATCGCGCGTGGCGACCTCGGCGTGGAGGTCGGCGCAGCAGATGTGCCGCTCCTGCAGAAGCGCATCATCCTCGCCGCGCTCGAGCGCGGAAAGCCGGCGATCACGGCCACTCAGATGCTGGAGTCGATGGTGCATCGCCCGGAGCCGACCCGTGCGGAGGCATCCGACGTTGCGAACGCGATTCTCGACGGAACCTCGGCAGTGATGCTCTCCGCAGAGACCGCGATCGGCGAGTACCCGGTGGAGGCGGTGGAGACGATGGCCGTGATCGCCCTCGCGGTCGAGCCCAGCCTCGGTTACCGCCACCAGTTGCCCGGGGCCGCCGAAGCCCCGACCGTCGGCCGGGCGATGTCGAATGCGGCCTGCGATCTCGCGGAGGCACTCGGTGCGAAGGCAATCCTCGTGCCCACATTCACGGGAAGGACGGCGTCGGCCGTTGCACGGCTACGCCCGCGCAGGCCCGTCGTCGCCCTGACCCACGTCGTGACCTCGCTTCAGCACATGGCGATCGAGTGGGGCGTGACGCCACTCGAGATCCCCGAGTCGACCGACGTGGACGACCTGTGGCGTCAGTCGATCGACGCCGCCCGCGAAGCCGGGATCGTGGATGCCGGCGACCGCGTCGTCCTCACCGCTGGCACTGCGGTGAATATCCCCGGCTCGACGAACGTGATCAAGGTGGACACGGCCTGACTGCCTAGATGCTTGATCGGGAATTGACGCGCAGTCGTGGCCGTCACCGGCCCGCCGTGAATTCCCGATCAAGCATCTAGAAGGGGCCGGCGCGCCGGCGTGGAAGCTTGCGGCGTGGCGGAGACTGTCTCGACGAAGAGTCGTACAAAGCGAGCGGGGAAACGGAAGCCGAGGTCGCGTCGTCGCTTGCGGCTGCTCTGGCTGACCGCGCTCGTCGGTCTTTCCGTCTATCTGTACTACCAGCCGCTCGCGTCGTACTTCGAGGCGCGGAACGATCTCGCAGCACGCCGGATAGAGGTGGAGCGACTTCGGATCGCGAAGGTCGGCCTCGAGCGTCGCCTGGTCAATTCCACGAGCGTGGAGACGACGCAACGCGAGGCGAGACGGATCGGATACGTGCTTCCCGGAGAGCAGCTGTTCGTCGTGAAAGGGATCCCTGAATGGAGACGCGTTCAACGTAGTGTGAGGGGTGATGGATGACCGGGCGCTCGTCGCGCGTCAGCTCGGCCGAGAGCCACGCGCGCTGCGCCGCGTCGTCGTCCGCTGTCGCTACGGTCTGCCGGCCATAACCGAGCAGAATCCGTACGACTCGGGCGGGCAGCCGTTCCCAACGACGTATTACCTCACCTGCCCGCACCTCGTGGCCGCGCTCGCCCGCATCGAGGCGGCGGGAGGCGTCGAACGCTGGAGCCAAGCGGTGGCGGAGGAAGCCGAGCTCGCCCGTTCGCTCGAGCTGGCCACCGAGGAGCAGCGCCGGGTTCGGCGTGAGCTTGCGGGGGAACGCCGTGGGAAGGATGAGGGAGAGTCGCTCGAACTCGGGATCGCGGGCTCGCACACCCCGAGTCGTCTCAAGTGTCTACACGCCCACGCCGCGTTCGCCCTTGCCCGTCCCGGGTACGTGCTCGGCGAGCGGATCCTCGCCGAGGTCGATCCCCTCTGGCCTCCGGATCGCTGCTGCTCCGAGGGCGTCGCGGGACCGACCATCTAGATGCTTGATGGGAATTGAAGCGCGGCCGTCATCCGGCCCGCCGTGAATTCCCGATCAAGCATCTAGCATCCGCGCCGTGACAGCCTATGTCGAGAGCGCCAGACGCGACTGGGAGGACGGCTACCGACGGTTTCAGGAGGTGGCGCGGGAACCGTTCAGGGAGGAAGAGCTTCACGCCGAGCTCGAAGCGGTGACGGACGGCTTGCGAAAGCGGCTGGGGTCGACATTCACGATTCGCGAGCTAGCGACGGAGTACCGCCAGGCGGACGCCTGGACGCGCGTAGCCGTCGCCGAACGCGCCGCCGCGCGCACCTGGCTGGGAACCTTGTCGATCGTGGAGAGCGCCGCGTTCTTCCTCTACTCCCGCGGCGCTCTCGACTACGAGCCGTAGGCATCTAAAGACCGTGCTCGAACGACACAATCGAGGCACCCGAGTCAGACCGCGCCGCCGCCGTTACGTCGCCCGCCTCCTCCTCGCGGTGCTCCTGCTCGTGCTCGCGTTTCTCGTTGGGGTCGCGTTCGCGCGCACCCTCGACGAGCAAGTCGAGCCGGGGGGTGTGGTGACCAACGTGCGCACGCTCACTCCACTCCCGCAGGAGCCCCCTGCGCGGACGGTGACCGTGACGGTTACCTCGCCCTGACCCGTCCGGTCAGGGCAGCCTTGCGGCCTACAAGTCTTCCGAGGCTTCCAGCAGGCCCGCGACGATGATTCCGACGGCGCAGACCAGGCTCACCCAGATTCCGATCCCTCGGCTCGCGAAGAAGAACGTGTCCGGGATCGAGATCAGCCTGACGAGCACGAGAATGGTCGCGATGGAGCCGACGCCGATCGCCACGAGGCTCTCGGGCACCGCATCGGGCAGGTCGACTCCGAACTCGCGAAGGCAGATCAGGAGCGCGGCCAGGATGCCGAGGAAGAGGACGACTTTCCCGATCGTCCCCGTGTGCCAGCCGATGACGGACACGGTAGTTCCCTCGCCCTCGCCCGTGTACCAGCCCGTCAGCGCTGAAACCGCGAGCAGGAGACCGAAGACGAGCGTGAGCCGACCGCCCAGCCCGGGCATGGTGGTGGCGTCGGTGAACGGCATCCGACCTCGCCCGCGCCGAACCTCAGAGCCTTCCATGAGAGGAAGAATATGACCTGCGCGCCGGCCGGACAAAGACAACGGCTGCGCGTGGAGTTTCTACACTTCGTCCGTGGCCAAGGTCGAGACCAGGACTTCTCCGGAGGAAGAGGAGCCACCGCTCGATCCCGACGCTGTCGAGCGTGCGTACCGGTTCCACCGCGCTCGCCGCGCAGCCCGTCAACGGTGGCATCGCGAGAAGCGCTGGGCGGGGATCCGGTTCTGGCTCGTTCTTGCGCTCGCCCTCGCCGTTGCGGTGTTGCTCGCAGCGCGAACGCTCGGCGAGATCGAGCGGGTCTTCGGGTTGTAGGAGCGTGACATCGGAGGCAGTGAACGCGAGACCGGGGGGCCTCGCGCTCGGGGCGCTCGTATTCGGAGCGGGGATCGGCGCGCTTGCGACGGAGATCACGGCGTCCCGTTTGCTCGCGCCGTACTTCGGATCCTCGACCGTCGTGTGGGCCAATCTGATCGGCATCGTCCTCGCTGCTCTCGCCCTCGGGTACTGGCTCGGCGGGCGGGTGGCGGACCGGCGGCCGAGAACCACGCTCCTGGGCGCGATCGTCTTGATCTCGGCGATCTCAGTGGCTGCCATCCCCTTCGTCGCGGAGCCGTTTCTCGATCTCACCGTCGAGGGGTTGGACGACGCCTCGGCGGGCGCGGTGATCGGGAGCTTCATCGCGGTGCTGTTGCTCTTCGCACCGCCGGTCGTGCTTCTCGGCATGGTGTCGCCGTTCGCGATCCGGCTTGCCGTGACCGGCATCGAGACTGCGGGCGCGGTCGCGGGTCGCCTCTACGCGCTCTCGACCGCGGGGTCGCTGTTCGGAACCTTCCTACCGGCGCTGATCCTCATCCCGGCAATCGGCACCCAGCGGACGTTCCTCGTCATCGCCGCGCTGCTGGCGGCCTCTGCGTGCTTCCTGCTCGGGGTGCGCTACCTCGTCGTGGCGGCCGTGCTCGCAGCACTCGTCGTCGTCCCGCCCGGCGCCGTCAAGGCTGAGCAAGGGCTCCTGCACGAGGAGACCTCCTACCACCAGTACATCCAGGTCGTCGAGCGCTCCGACGGCCGACGGGTACTCCATCTGAACGAGGGCGTGGCCGTGCACTCGGTGTGGCAACCCGGTGGGAATGTTCTGACGGGCGGTGTGTGGGACGCGTTCCTGGCCCTACCTCCCTTGCTCGGGCGCCCGCTCGAACGGGTCGCGATCCTCGGCAACGCCGCCGGGACGACGGCCCGGGCGCTGGGCGTCTACC
>JACDCN010000163.1 GCA_013817555.1 Actinomycetota bacterium | reverse complement strand
GTCGGTCCTGACGAACGTAAAAAGACCGGATTCAGGGGGCCCGTGACATGTCTGATCGTCCCAAGGTCATCGTCGACCCGTTCTTCCGTTCCATGGACGACATCTTCTCCGCCGACGAGGCGAAGAGGCTGACGGATCTCGTCGAGGTCGTGTGGGGGCGCGACGATCCCATGCCCCTCGAAGAGTTCACGGGTGCGCTGCCCGAGGCGTTCGCCATTGTGTCGGCAGGTTGGCGCTACGGCGACGTGTTGGACGCGGCTTCGAGCCTTCGGGCAATTCTCACCGTCTCGGGTGGCTGGCCGCCCGAGCTCGACTACGGACGCTGCTTCGAGCGCGGTATCCGGGTGCTCTCGGCCGCACCGGCCTTCGCCGAAGCTGTTGCGGAGATGGCGCTTGCGCTCGCGCTCGCCTCCAGCCGTGACCTCGTTGCGGAGGATCGAGCGGTCCGGGCGGGCCAAGAGAGCTGGCTGAGCAGCGCCGACAAACTGGGCACGTTTCTGCTTTCCGGCAAGCGGGTCGGCTTCGTCGGCTTCGGGAACATCGGCCGCCGCTTGCGTGCGCTGATCGAGCCGTTCGGCTGCGAGCTCAGCGCCTGCGATCCGTGGTTGACGGACGCCTATCTGAGAGACGAGCGGGTGAATCCGGCGACCTTGCAGCGACTGCTCGAGACGTCGCGCATCATCTTCGTCCTCGCGACTCCGACGACAGAAAACCGGGCGCTGCTCTCACGCGAGCTGCTCGAGCTCGTGCAGCCCGACGCGGTGCTCGTCCTCGTGAGCCGGGCTCATGTCGTCGACTTCGAGGCGTTGACGGAGCTCGTGCTCGACGGCCGTTTCCGCGCGGCGATCGACGTGTTTCCTGAAGAGCCGCTCGACCCGGAGCATCCGATCCGGACGGCGCCGGGAGTGGTGCTCTCGCCGCACCGCGCAGGGCTCGTACAGGAAGCGCTGTGGGAGATCGGGCGGCGCATCGTCGACGACCTCGAGGCGATCGTCAAGGGGCTGCCGCCGCGTCGACTCCAGATAGCGGATCCAGCGGTCGCGACCAGATACGTGCGCACAACGCAGGTCGTCGAGCGTCAGTGAGGCAGAGGCAAGGCGCACGCGCCTTTGCTATAGATCAATGACAAATCATGGTCGGCGTCGTGGAGAGCTCCGGTTCGCATCAAACTCGAGACTGAGCTCGACTACCGGCCGTCGTTCCCGGAGGGCTATCGTCCAGGTATCGGCATCGTGGGGTGCGGCGAAATCGTCAGGACCGCCCATCTCCCCGGGTACGAGCGCTACGGGCAGCGCGTGGTCGGCGTCTACGACGTGCGGCCGGAGGCAACGGCCGGGATCCGCGAGCAGTTCGGGGTCGAGACGGTCTTCGGAGAGCTCGACGAGCTTCTGGGCCATCCAGAGATCGAGATCGTGGACGTCGCGACGCACCCCGACGTACGACCCGCGCTCGTCCGACAGGCGCTGGCGGCGGGCAAGCACGTGCTCGCACAAAAGCCTTTCGCGCCCGATCTCGCGACGGCTCGCAAGCTCGTCGAGGAGGGCGAGCGCTCGGGACTCACGGTCGCGGTCAACCAGAACGGGCGCTGGGCGCCGGCGTGGCGCGCGGCGACCAAGCTCATCGAACAAGGTGTCATCGGCGATGTCGTCGCCGTCACCCATCTGTATCACCACAACTACCGCTTCACGATGGGCACGGTCTTCGACGAGATCGAGCACCTCGTCCTCTACGACTACTCGGTCCACTGGTTCGACATCACCCGCTGCTGGCTCGAGGGGAAGACCGCCACGGCCGTTCGGGCGCGCGAGTACCGAACGCCGAACCAGCCGGTCGAGAGCAGCGCACCGTGGGGTGCCTGGGCGGCGATCGACTACGAAGACGGCTCGAGCGCGTTGATCCGGGGTGTCGGCTCGGCTGAGACGTCGAGACCCCGCAAGCTGTTCTGGGTTCACGGCTCCGAGGGGACGATCCGGGGCGCCGTCCTCGGGTCCGGCCCTGTGCCCGGCGAGGAGGAGCTCGAGCTCGAGCGCGGCGGCACGACCACACGTTTCCAGCTCGACGGCTCCTGGCATACCAACGGGTTCGCCGGGGCCATGGGCGAGCTCGTCACGGCGATCGTGGAAAAGCGTGAGCCGTACAACTCGGCTCGCCACAACCTGCTCTCGCTCGAGCTGACCCTCGCCGCCTGCCTGTCGGCAGAGGACGACGGTCGCCCCGTCGCGCTCGAGCGGGAGCAGGCGCTTGCCGGAGGTGACCGGTGAGGGCCGCGGTGATGGACGTGGTGATCGGGGGTCGCGACGACGAGGAGGTGTTCGCACGGGCGCAACGAGCCGGCTTTGCGGGGGTCGAGGTCGTCGTGAGCCGGGACGACCTCCACGCGTCGTCCGGCGGACGGCTCGAACGTCTGCGCCGGGCCAGGGAGGTCTCAGGGCTCGAGATTCCCGCGCTCGTGCTGGGTGAGCACAACGAGGTAGGCGGGATCGCCGATGCGAGCCCCGAGGTGTCGAGCCAGGCGCGTGCCGACGTCCAACACGCGATCGCGTGGGCGCGTGAGCTCGGCACCGAAGCCATCCTGATTCCGTTCTTCCTGCGAGCCGAGCTGGTCAGCGACGCCGACGACGATCGGGCCGTCGCCGCGTTCCAGGCGATCTGCCCGGAGGCGGCCGAGCGGGGAGTAGTCCTTTGCTTCGAAGGATCGCTGCCCGCCGATCGCATCGCGTCGATCGCTTCCCGCGCTGGCTCGACGGCGTTCGGCTGCTACTTCGATCTCGCCAACCCGCTCGCCCACAAAGGTCTGGACGGCCCGACCGAGATCCGCGCGCTGGGTGAGCTCGTCACTCGCGTCCACGTCAAGGACACCCGCGTCCGGACCGGGGACTGCCGGCCGGGCACCGGGCGAGTCGACTTCGCCGAGAGCGCACTCGCGCTTTCCGAGATCGGATACGACGGCTGGCTCACCCTCGAGACGCCGCCGGCCCCGCCGCCGCTCGTAGCACGTGATCTGAGCTTCACGCGCTCGGTGTTCCCCGGATTCGAGGGGACGGCTCGCTGGCCGCGACTCGGCGCCTTCTCGACCGACTTCCGCGAGGGCGAGTGGGAGCAGCTGGCGGAGACGTTCGCCGGCCTCGGCCTCGAGTCGGTGCAGCTCATGGGGCCGCTCTTGGACGCGTGTCTCGAAGATGCCGCTCGCGCCGAGGCAGGGAGAGCACTGTTGGCGGAGCGCGGCCTCGGCATCCCGGCGCTCGGTGGCTATCGCAACCTGGTTGTGCCGGATCCGGAGGTCCGGCGTGCGAATGTCGAGCACGTTCGCCGATGTCTCGAGATCGCTCCGGCGTTCGGCTCCTTCGTCGTGGCCACCGAGACGGGGACCATGAGCTCTCACGGCGACTGGACCGACACGCCCAAGAACTCGAGCAAGGACGCGTGGGGGCTCCTGTACGACGCGCTCGAGACACTTCTTCCCGTGGCGGAGGAGCAGGGCGTGATCCTCGCCCTCGAGACGTACGTCGGAAATGTTCTGAAGACACAGGGCCAGCTGACCGGCTTGCTCGGTCTTTTTCCGACGCAGTATCTGCAGGTCGTCTGCGACCCTTACAACTATCTCTCGAGCGAGCTCGTGCCTGTCCAGGAGCGCGCGACTGGAGAGCTGCTCGATCGGTTCGAGCCCCGCTTCGTGCTCGCCCATCTCAAGGACGTGTCCCCGGACGGCGCGCAGGCGGGAACGCCCGAGTTCGGCACCGGCGCGTTCTCACAGCGGCCTTACCTCGAATTCCTGCGCACCCGTCGGCCCGATCTCGATCTCATCACGGAGCACATGCCGCTCGACCACGTTCCAGCCGTGCGCCGCCGGGTCCAAGAGCTACCCGCGCGGGCCGAGAGCCGCGAAGCGTCGAGCGTTTCGTGACCGCCGGTGCTCTGCTGAAGGTGACCGTCTGGGGTGAGGGCCTCGAACAGGAGAAGCCCGAGGCGAAGCGGATCTACCCGGACGGGATCCACGAGGCGATCGCGGCCGGGCTTCGCGCCGAGCTCGGAGAGAACGCCCTCGTTCGCACCGCCACCCTCGAAGCTCCCGACCACGACCTCTCGGGCGAAGTGCTGGAGGAGACCGACGTCCTCGCGTGGTGGGGGCATCGCGCGCACGAGGACGTGGACGACGTCGTCGTAGACCGGGTGGTGGAACACGTACTGGACGGCATGGGGCTCCTCGTCCTGCACTCGAGCCACTTCTCGAAGCCCTTTCTCCGCCTGATGGGAACACGGTGCAGCCTGCGCTGGCGTAACGACGCCGAGCGCGAGATCGTGTGGACGGTCGCGCCCTCGCACCCGATCGCCGAGGGACTGCCGCCGGCGATCGTGATTCCCGAGCACGAGATGTACGGTGAGTACTTCGACGTCCCTCCGCCGGACGAGCTCGTGTTCATCAGCTCGTTCGCGGGCGGCGAGGTGTTCCGGAGCGGCTGCTGCTGGACACGCGGAAACGGGCGCATCTTCTACTTCAGCCCGGGCCACGAGACCTTCCCCGTCTACCACCAGCCCGAGATCAAGCGAGTGCTCGCGAACGGCGCGCGCTGGGCACGGCGGCGATCGGCGTCCGTGGACACGGCGTCGTCTCCGAACTCGCCCGCCGGTTGGTTCGACGCCCAGTAGCGGCGAAGCGCAAGCGGGCTCGACTGGCTCTTCTACCCGCGCTTCGGCGTCACCCGCGCCGCTACCGGCTAGGACACCGGTCGCCGATTCACGGGTCTCGATCAATCATCTGGGGGACACGGTGGAGTAACTCCGAACGCCGGCGTAGAACTCGTCCCACCAGTCTGAACGCGGAAGCGCTCGGTCTGCCTCCGGAATGCGGTCGAACGCTTCCCAGAGCCGATCCGCGGCCTCGTCGAGCTCCTTCGTCGTCTCGTAGACGTGCGCGAGCAGCACGCGCCGAGCGAGGTGGACGTGGAGCACCTCGTCGGCCCAGTCGAAGTCCTGGTAGAGCGTTGCCAGCGCATCGCCGGACGCAGCCGCGGCTTCGTGCTGGGCACGCTTGCCGTCTCTTCGCATCGCCGTGTGCTCGGCCGCGTAGAGCAACGCATAGCGCTCGTTAGGCTCGAGCTCGGTGTTGGGATAGGACGCGAAGCTGAGGTCGTGCGGCACCGTCTGCCAGTCGATTCCGTGCGTCTCGAACCACGCCTCGCCGAACATCGAGTGCCTTGCCTCGTCCCAGAGATGACGTGCGAGATCGCGATGGACATCGAAGCTCGCGTCCGGCCATTCGTACAGCGTGAGCGCTACGAGCTCGACGGCGTGCATCTCGGTGAGGCGCACGTAGAGCATGCGCCAGTTGATCTCGTCGTGTGGCCGCTCGTCGTAGGGGAGCCGTCCGCGCGAGTCCCAGAGCCGTAGGAAGCG
>JACDCN010000162.1 GCA_013817555.1 Actinomycetota bacterium | reverse complement strand
CGCCGGATTCGCGGCTTGATCGGCGATCCCGAGATTGCCTTCCTCCTGCCCTTCTGCATGACCGACGACGAGGCGAAGCTCGCCGTCGCGCTCGGGCTTCCGATCTACGGCAGCGACCCCGAGCTCAACCGGTTGGGAACGAAGTCGGGCAGCCGGAGGATCTTCGAGGACGAGGGCGTCCAGCATCCGGTCGGGCTCGAGGTCGAAGGTGAGCGGGATCTCCCGCGCGCCTTGGCGGAGCTGCGAAAGCGGAGCCTCGGGGCGCGTGGCGCGGTGCTCAAGCTCGACAAAGGTGTGAGCGGTCTCGGGAACGCGTTGCTCGAGCTCGATGCAGTGGACGGAGACGTGCGAGCGGCGATGCGGCTTGAAGATCAGGAGATCGACGTCGACGACTACCTGGAGGCGCTCGACGGCGAGGGAGGGATCGTCGAAGAGCGGATCGAAGGCGCGGATTTCCGCAGCCCCAGCGTCCAGCTCCGCATGAGCCCGTCGGGGCAGGTCGACATCATGTCCACGCACGATCAGGTCCTGGGTGGCCCGCATGGACACACGTACTTCGGGTGTCATTTCCCGGCGGACCAGGAGTACGCGGCTCTGATCGCTGCCGAGGCGTTGAAGGTGGGACGCCGGCTTGCACGTGAAGGCGTCATCGGCCGCGCTTCGGTCGACTTCGCCGCCGTGAACGACGATGGCTGGCGCTCATACGCTCTCGAGATCAACCTTCGCTGCGGAGGGACCACGCACCCGTTGTTCGCGCTGACCGCGCTCACCGACGGCATCTACGACCCGCTTGCAGGCGAGTATCGCAACCGCCTCGGCGACCTCAAGTACTACGCGGCCACGGACCACCTCGACTCGCCCGCGTATCAAGCGCTGACACCGGACGACCTCTTGGACGTCGTGGCGGAGCGCGATCTCGGCTGGGACGCCGAGCACGAAACGGGTGTCGTTCTGCACATGGTCAGCGCACTCGCCGTTGCGGGGCGCATCGGGCTCACCGCGATCGGAGACACGCTCGAGGGGGCGCGCGCCCGGTACTACGACGTCAAGGCAGCGGTGGATGACGCCGCGAGCGCCGCGACCTGAGATGCGTCCAGGACTTCCGACCGGCACGGTCACATTCCTCTTCACCGATGTCGCAGGTTCGACGCGGCTTCTTCGCGAGCACGGCGCCGGCTACGCCGAGCTGCTCGGCGAGCATCGGAGGGTTCTCCGCGAGGCTTTCGAGCAGGCGGGCGGGGTCGAGGTCGACACGCAGGGCGATGCGTTCTTCGTCGCCTTCACGCGTGCGTCGGACGCGGTCGTGGCGGCAGAAAGCGCACGGGCGGCGCTTGCAGACGGGCCGGTGCAGGTGCGCATGGGAATCCACACCGGCGAGCCCTTCGTCACGGAAGAGGGCTACGTCGGGCTTGACGTCCACCGGGCGGCGCGGATCGCCGCGGCAGCGCACGGAGGGCAGGTCGTGCTCTCGCAAACAACGCGCGGCTTTCTCGACGGCGACATCGCACTGCGCGACCTGGGCGAGCATCGGCTCAAGGATCTCACCGAGGCCGAGCGTCTCTACCAGCTCGGGGAGGGCGACTTCCCTCCGCTCCGAACGCTGGATGCCACGAATTTACCTGTGGCGGCGACCCCGCTCCTCGGGCGGGAGCGCGAGCTCGAGGAGCTTGTGGCCATGCTCTCGAACGGCTCGCGCCTCGTCACGATCACGGGGCCCGGTGGGACGGGGAAGACACGGTTCGCGCTCCAAGTAGCGGCAGAGCTCGTCGGTCGCTTCGGCGACGGCGTCTTCTGGGTTCCGCTTGCGGGACTCGCCGATCCCGAAGTCGTGTCGGCGGAAATCGCCCGCACCATCGGCGTGCGCGAGGATCTCGCCGGCTCGCTCCGTGGGAAAGAGCTGCTGCTCCTCCTCGACAACTTCGAGCACCTGCTCGACGCGGCGCCCATGGTGGCAGAGCTCCTCGCCGGCGCGAGCGGGCTCAGGGTGCTTGCCACCAGCAGGAGTCCGCTTCGCATCTCCGGTGAGGTCGAGTATCCGCTCGAGCCGCTGCCGCCGAGCGACGCGGTCGCGCTGTTCGTCGAGCGGTCGCGCGCGGCGGGTCGCGTCCTTGCGCCCGACGCCGCGGTGGAGGCGATCTGCCGTCGCCTCGACGGGCTCCCGCTCGCGATCGAGCTCGCAGCCGCGCGCATGAGGCTTCTCACTCCGGAGACGCTCCTGGGCCGGCTCGACTCCGCGCTACCGCTCCTGACCGGCGGCGCTCGCGACGCACCGGAGCGTCAGCGGACGCTCGAGGCGACGATCGAGTGGAGCCACGACCTCCTGGACGATCTGAGCAAGCTGCTCTTCGCTCGTCTGTCCGTGTTCGCGGGATCGTTTCCGATCGATCTGGCCGAGGCGGTCTGCGAGGCCGATGTCGACACGCTCGCGTCACTCGTCGATGCGAGCTTGCTGAAGCCGATCGGCGAAGACCGCTTCCTGCTGCTGGAGACGATTCGCCAGTACGCCCTCGAACGACTGGTCGAGGCGGGCTCAGCCGACGATTTGCGGCGACGCCACGTCGACGCATTCGCCACGATCGCCGAGGAGGGGTACGCGCAGCGGTTCGACGCCGAGGCCGAGTGGTCGGACCGTCTCGAGCGAGACCACGACGATCTCCGTGCCGCTCTCGACTGGCTGGCCGAGCACGACCCTGACGAGGAGCTTCGACTGGCGAGCGCACTCGGCTGGTTGTGGCTTTCGCACTCACATATTGCGGAGGGCAGACGCCGGCTCGCGGGGGCCCTCGGGCGGTCGAGGCTCGGGGGACGGACGCGAGCCCGCGCGCTCACCGCGGGCGGAGTGCTCGCCGCCTGGCTGGGTGAGGTCGACGTCGGTCGCGCCGAGCTCGCAGAGGCGCTCGGGCTGTGGTCGACCATCGGTGACGACCCCGAGCTCGCTGCCGCTCTCGATGTACTCGGCTGGGTTCTCGTCTATGCAGCCGGCGACGACGACGACGCGCTCGAGGCATTCGAGAGGAGCTTGGAGGTCTGGAGGCGGCTCTCCGACCCGGCCGGCGAGCGACGAGCACTGACCGGCGTCTGCCAGGTGCTCGTCGCACAGGGCAACGTCCAACGGGCTGAAGCGCTGTCGCGTGAGCTCCTCGAGATCGCCGGCGGCGATGCGCGGGCCGAGCACTTCGCCTTCCACTTTCTCGCCGACTGCGCGCTGATCGAGGGCGACTGCGTCGGCGCCGAAGAGCGGTATCGCCAGAGCCTGCGTGCCGCGCTCCCGCTGGGTGACGTCCTCGAAACGAGCTTCGAAGTTCAGGGCATTGCGATGGCCGCCGCGGGAAGAGGGGATCTCAGGCGCGGGATCCAGCTCGCTGCGGCAGTCGAAGCCCTGTGGGAGTCGCTCGGGACGACGTTCTCGGTTCGGTTCTGGGACGCGCTGCTCGAGCGGTACATCGGAGCTGCGCGCACGGCTCTCGGAACCGATGCGAACACGCACTGGAACGAGGGGCGGGAGCTTGCGTTCGAGGATGCCGTCGAGCTCGCTCTTGGCCTCACGACGCGTGAACCTGGCTCCACCAGCTAGGCTACTGGGCGAAAACCAGGACGAGTACCGGGGCCACGGCTTCCCTACCCGTTCGATCGAGGGTGAGGGGAGGTGTATTTATATGGCAACCGGAGTAGTCAAATGGTTCAACGATGCAAAGGGCTATGGGTTCATCACGCCCGACGAGGGTGGCAAGGATCTCTTTGTCCACCACTCCAACATCGCCGGCAACGGCTTCAAGTCACTGAGCGAGAACGCTCGGGTCGAGTTCGAAGCCCGCGAGGGGGCAAAAGGTCCCGAGGCGATCAACGTCACAACCGTCTAGGTACTAGACGAGGGCGCGCTGCCTTCGGGCGGCGCGCCCTCTACTCTCTAGGAGAACATGGCGAAAGAGGAAAAGGTCGAAGTCGAAGGCGAGGTGCTCGAGGCACTCGGCGGCGGCATGTTCCGCGTCGCTCTCGATGGCGGCCACGAGCTGATCGCCTACACCGCGGGCAAGATGCGGCGCTACCGCATCCGCATGGCCCCCGGCGACCGGATCAACGTCCAGGTCTCACCCTACGACCTGACCCGCGGCCGGATCGTCTACCGCCACAAGTAAGCCCTGGGGCTACACTCGGCTGGACTCGGGCCTGGCTCGATTCGAGCCTATATCGCGGCGGACGAGCGGTTATCTTGACCGAGCGCCCCCGTAGCTCAGTGGATAGAGCAGCGGTTTCCTAAACCGCGTGCACAAGTTCGATTCTTGTCGGGGGCACTTCGATCGCTGTCGAGAAGTCACGCGGGCAGACGCGACGCCGCATCGACCAGCACTATGAGTGGTCGCAGTCGACCTGTTTGAGTTTCTCGGCTCTCCGATAGGTCAAGATCGCTTGTAGCGGCTGTCCTTGTACTGCTCGACCCACTGCTTCGTCGTGTACCACTGAGCGGTCCGGCGAACGGCGCGCAACCGCCCACGCTTCGCCGCAACGGCAAGCGCGTTACCCGAGAGCTCGGAGTCGGCCAGGGAGCGAAGCGGGACGAGCCGGTGCGGCCCGGCTAGACCTGGGAGCAGGAAGCGATAGATGGCGTCAGTCACCGCCCTGGCGAAGATCTCGGCGGACCCGGGTCGGCTCGATCCGCCCGCCGCAACGCGTTCAGATATCGCGTTCGCTCTCGCTTGTAGATGAACGCGAAGCTTTCCGTTTCCGGGCGGCGACAGCGCATCCGCCGCAGCCGCAAAGCGGCTCAGACGGAGCCCAGCCGAGTGGAGGGCGCATCAGGTCGGCGGCCGGCAGGGGCGTGATCGTGCCGTCTTCGGGGCTGCGGAGAGATCAGCGGCGGGCGAGCCGCCGACCGCTCTCCGTATCGGGCGGTGTAGTTGAGCTCGTAGTGGTGATAGAGGTTGGACTCATCCGCCTGCGAGAGTTCGTCGCCCTCGGTCTCGATGTTGGGGGCGTCCTTGACCTGCTCCTTGGAGACCGGGACCTGCAGGCTGTTGGGGCCGCCTGGTGATCCCGGCCAGCGGTACGAACGTCAAGTGGCGACCGATGAAGCCCTCCTTGACGGTGCCGAACGCGGGCTCGTCCGTCTCGACGTCGACGTAGACGTCTTCGAGTTTGCCGATCCTCTCGCCGTCGCGGTCGACCAGCTGCTTGCCGTGCCACTCGGCAATGTTTCGATGCGTGATCATCTCTGCCTCCTCCCCGGCACAGCCGCGGCGGGCGCGTGTCCGTGTCAGGGCGGTTCGCCCTCAACGCTACTTTCGGCTGTCAGTCAGATTACTCCCCTGGCGCCCAACTCGGCCGAGCTCAGCTGCAGCTTTCGACGGACGGGCGTCGGCAGCCCGGAGAGCGAGTGACCGGTCGAGACGGAGTGCAGCGCACATCCGCAG
>JACDCN010000161.1 GCA_013817555.1 Actinomycetota bacterium | reverse complement strand
CGAGATCGAAGACGACGAACTCGGCGTCCTCGATCGCCGTCGCTTCGTGCGGCGAGCCTGTGAGCCCCACGCGTGCGCCGAGCCAAGCGAGCCGTGCGTCGCCGGTGACGACGTCGTCGAGCAGCGAGCGGGCGAGGGCGGTCGGCGCATGTTCGAGGGCGAACAGCACGTGGGCAGCGTCCTCGGGAGACACGGGCCCGCGCCGAGCCTGCACGAGCTCGACGAGCCGATCCGCAGCGTCGAATGTCAGCTGCATGGCTCGAGGTTATCGAACATATGTTCGTACCTCAAGCTTCGGCGTAAGACACTGATACCGGGTGTCGCCCGAACGCCGAGGGGCCGCCTCCCGGCGGCCCCTCGCAAACCGACGATGACGACTGCGCTAGCCGCTCTTGACGGCGGTCTTCAGGGCGCTGCCGGCCGAGAACTTCGGCACGGTCGTCGCTTGGATCTGCACGCGCTCGCCTGTGCGCGGGTTGACTCCCATGCGCGCCGCGCGCGCAGAGGTCGAGAACTTGCCGAAGCCCGTGAAGGTGACGGAGTCGCCTTGCCTGAGCGCGGACGTGATGGTGTCGAGCACGGCATCTACCGCAGCGCCGGCATCACGCTTGGACATGCCCGCCTTGTCGGCTACGGCATCCACGAAATCCTGCTTGGTCACTGTCCCTCCTCCTATGTCGGAATCTGAGTCTGTCGGGGACTGGGGGACCCTAACAGCCCTTCTGATTTGGCTCAACCATCGCTCTTTGCGGCGGTTTTTCGCAATTCCAGGAGCTCTTCCGCGCGAAAAAGCGCACGGAGACGCACGCCGAGGCGCGCGAGAGCATCCGAACCGCCCTCCTCGCGGTCGACGACCGAGATCGCGTTTCGGACCTCGAGACCCTCGTCTCGAAGAGCCAAAACGGACTCCGCGAGTGCGCCGCCTGTCGTGACGACGTCCTCGAGGAGGCACACCAGCTCGCCCCGTTCGAAGGGGCCCTCGATCCGATTCGCCGTCCCGTATTCCTTCGCTTCACCGCGGACGATGATGAAGGGTAGACCGGACGTCATCGATGCCGAAGCTGCCAACGCGACGGCCCCGAGAGCCGGGCCTGCAAGCCGAACCGCGTCCGGCTCGAACTCCCGCACCGCGTCGGCCAAGCTCTCTCCCACCGCGCGGAGAACCTCCGGCTCCGTCTCGAAGCGGTACTTGTCGAGGTACCACGACGACCTCTTCCCTGAGCGGAGGACGAAATCGCCCTCGAGCAACGCCCGCTCGACGAGCAGGCGGCCGAGCGCCTCGTCTTTCATCTCAGGGCAGAGCGAGCGATGGAAGCGAGCCGCTCGAACTCCGCCGAGCCCGGCTCGAGCACGATCGCCGAGCCGTCGGAGAACGACACGCTCGCGCGCTCGTGTGGCTCGCGAGATCGGATCAGGTACCGCCAACCCCAGACAGCAAGACCGGCGAGAACGGCCAGGCGAACGAACCTCCTCACTTGTCTTCTCCGTCCTTCGGCTTCCGGGTCGTCCGTCGCCGCTTTCGCTTCTCCTCGTCGATTCCCTCGAGGCAGGTGCGCAGGTCGTAGACGACCAGTCCAGACGTGGGATTCGGCCCCGTCGCCGCCGCAATCGTGCGACCGGCTTCCGCGAGGACGAAGAGACCGCCTTCGGCGAGCTCCACCTCCGCACGCGTCACCTCGCCCGCCGAGGCGTGAAGCTCCTGGGCGGCGGCGAGCAGATCCACAGCCGACCGAGCCAAGGCATCGCTCTCGCCACCCGTCGACGCGACCACGGAGCCCTTCGCGTCCAGCACGACCGCGCGCTCGACCTGGGACGAGAGCTCGGCGAGCTCAGCCAGCGCCTGGTTCGCGTCCATCGTCCGACGCTACCACGGTCTCGGCCAGCATGTCCGCAAGCGCCCGCGCTGCCTGCGCGCGATGCGAGTGCTCGGCCTTCCAGCCGTTTCCCAGCTCAGCGACAGTTAGGGCCATTCCACCGGGGATGAAGATCGGGTCGTAGCCGAATCCCTCAGTTCCCCGCGGCCCGACGGCGATCTCGCCTTCGAGAACTCCCCGTGCGTGCAGCTCCGAGCCGTTGGGCGCGAGCACCACGAGCTCGCAGACGTACCGAGCACGCCTGTCCGCCACGCCGTCGAGCTCGGTGAGCAGGCGCGCGACCCCGTCTTCCGCCCAGCGCGCCGACTCGACTCCCGGCCGGCCCCCGATCGCCGTCACCTCGATCCCGGAGTCTTCGCCGGCAATCCAGACATCCCGCGCCGCCTGCACCTGTCCGTGGCGGGCCTTGATCCGCGCGTTGTCGAGAAAGGTCGCACCGTCCTCGACCGGCTCGTCCCGCGCACCCAGGAGCTCGATCCCCCACTCCGGAAGGACTCGCCGGAGCTCACGGAGCTTGTTCTCGTTTCGTGAGGCGAGTACGAGCCTCACGCGCGCGGCAAGGCGGCGGCCTCCAGCTGGGCTGCCGTCAGCTTCTCGATCCCGCCCGCAGCGAGGTCGAGCAGCTCATCGAGAAGCTCGCGCGAGAAAGGATCGCGCTCAGCTGTCGCCTGCACCTCGACCAGATCCCCTTCGCCCGTCATCACAACGTTCATGTCCGTCTCCGCCGAGGAGTCCTCCGGGTAGTCGAGATCGAGGACCGCCTCCCCGTCCACGATCCCCACAGAGACTGCGGCTACCGAGCCCCGGAGCGCCTTCGAGAGCCCGAAGTGGTCGAGAGCGCGGCGAGCGGCGATCCAGACTCCGGTGATCGAAGCGCAGCGCGTGCCGCCGTCTGCCTGCAGGACGTCGCAGTCGAGCCAGAGCGTGCGCTCGCCGAGCGCCTCGAAGTCGCAGACCGAGCGGAGCGCGCGGCCGATCAGGCGCTGGATCTCGACCGTCCGCCCGTCGGCCCGGCCACGCGAGACCGCGCGCTGCGTCCGCTCACCGGTCGACGCGGGGAGCATCGAGTACTCGGCGGTCATCCACCCTCGTCCACTCCGGGCAAGCCAGCGCGGAACCCCCTCCTCGACCGTGGCGGTGCAGAGGACCAGCGTCTTCCCCTGCCCGTAGAGGACCGAGCCGTGCGGCTGCTCGAGAAAGTCGGTCCTGACGTCAAGGGGACGAAGCGTGTCCGCCTTCCGGCCGTCGGCCCTCACGCCGCGGCTGCTTCCAGGGTCGCAACCTCGACGTGCTCAGCGGACGCGATCGGGAGCTGGAGGAAGCGTCTTCCCATCTCCCGAAAGAGCGCGGGATCGCCCGTCGTCAGGAAGCGGTAGGCGCCCTCACGCGAGCCGTCGTTCTCGATCCCTTTGCGCGCGAGCGTCTCGGCGACCTCGCAGGCGGTCTCGTCGGCGGAGAACACGAGCGTGACTCCGCGCCCGAAGACGCGCTGGAAGATCGGCCGGATCAGCGGGTAGTGGGTACAGCCGAGGATCACGGTGTCCACGCCGGCGTCCCGGAGCGGCGCCGCGTACTCGCGTACGGCGTCGGCTGTCTCCTCGCCGAACGGGTCGGAACCTTCTATCAAGGGCACGAGCCGCGGGCAGGCCACCGGCACCAGCTCGGCTCCAGCGTCGAGCGCGCCGACGAGCTCGGCGTAACGGCCGCTCGCGACGGTCGCCTCGGTGGCCAAGAGGCCGATGCGACGATTGCGCGTCGCGAGGACCGCCGCGTGCGCCTCCGGCGCGAGCACACCGACGATCGGCACCGAGAGGCTGCGTTGGAGATCGGGAAGCGCCGCGGCCGTGGCCGAGTTGCAGGCGGCGACGATGAGCTTCACGCCCTGTCTCTCCAGGTAGCCCGCGATCTCTCGGGCGAAGCGGCGGATCTCGGCGAGCGGCCGGGGGCCGTACGGAAGCCTGGCGCCGTCTCCGAGGTAGACGAAGTCCTCGTGCGGGAGGGTGACCAGGCACTCGTGCAGGACGGTCAAGCCGCCCATGCCGGAGTCGAAGACGCCGATCGGCCGAGGATCCATCCGCCGGATACTACGGCGGCCGGCGGCGGCGCCAGGCCCGGTTCACATCCGTCGTCTACCCTTCCCAGCTGTGGCGAAGACCTGGACTCTGGGTCTGGCCGCTGCCCTCGTGCTCTTCGTCGGGGATGCGACCGGATCCACCCTCTCGAAGCAGGACGTGTCGATCCCCATGGACGACGGCGTGTCCATCTCGGCCACGCTGTACGTGCCGGACGGCGCCGCGCCCGCCGGTGGCTGGCCCGCGATCGTGTTCCTGCACGGGCTGGCCGGAAACAAGGAGCAGATGAATGCGCTCGCCGAGGCCTACGGCTTCGTCGGACAGAGCTATGTCGTACTGACTTTCGATGCGCGCGGCCACGGCCAGTCGGGAGGGCTCGTCTCGATCGACGGGCCCCGCGAGATCGCGGACACGCGGGCCGTTCACGCCTGGCTCGCGGCCCGATCCGACGTCGCCGACTCGAAGATCGGCGCTTGGGGCATCTCGTACGGCGGAGGCGCAGTGTTCAACTCGCTCGTCGCCGGCGTTCCCTGGGGAGCGGTCGTCACCGTCGAGACGTGGACCGACCTCTACGCGGCGCTGATGCCGCAAGGGCTCGTGAAGTCCGGCCTCGTCGCCGGGCTCGCAGGCTCGATTCCCGAGACGAAACGCGATCCGTCACTTGCGCCGATTCAGGCAGCAGCCTTTGCCGGCAACACTGCGGTCGTGCGTCCTTGGGCGGCGGAGCGCTCGAGCCTCTCGAAGCTCGCCTCGGTCACGACCCCCGTCTTCATGGCGCAGGGGCGCCGTGACTTCCTGTTCGGCATCGACCAGGCAGCGCTCGCTTTCAAGCTCCTCCGTGGGCCGAAGGTGCTCTACCTCGGCCTCCACGGTCATGCGCCCTCGACCTTCCCCGCGGCGGACACCGGCTACTTGCTGAGCCAGGTGCGAGCCTTCTACGACTGCTACCTCGGTCCGAGCGCGTGCTCTCGAGCGCCGGCAGCGTTCGCTTTGGCCCCCGAGGGATTGACCGGCGGGCAGCTGCCATTCAGGACCTCCCAGCCGGGGACAACGTCGAGCACCGTCGCGTTCCCGGGCGTGACGACCTTCGCGCGAACCGGGAAGGTCGCCCGCACGTCCTCCCGGCTCGCAAAGGCGGTGGAGGTGTACGGCTCTCCCACGGTGAAGGCCACGATCGCGGCAAGCGGCGGCTGGTCGCGCCTCGTCGCCGTGCTGACCGCCCGCACGCCGCAGGGGAAGGAGATCGTCGTCAGCGCGGGCGGCGTTCCCACGAAGAACGGCGTGCAGAAGGTCACGATCAAGCTGGCGAGCCAGGCCACGTTCATCCCGCGCGGGTCGCGACTGACGCTGACCCTCGGATCGTCGTCTCTCGCCCAGTCGTCGTCGAACCTCCTCTATCTCGATCTGCCGATGGCGCCCAGCGCGCGCGTCCGGGTCGGAAACGCCGTGCTCACGGTTCCCGGTCTGCGCACTCCGGTCTCCAAGTGATCTCTC
>JACDCN010000160.1:3362-5468 GCA_013817555.1 Actinomycetota bacterium | reverse complement strand
GAGGAACGCCGGACGCCGGAAGTGACGCCGGTAGGGAAGCGCGAGCACGAGCGCGCCGCACCCGAGGCCGAGGAGCCCGCTCCGGGAAAGGGTCGCAAGCTCGACCACGAGCAGGAAGACGAGGAGCAGGGCGAGCGGCGTACGCAGGCGATGGCCCGCCTCGAGCCGGAGATAGAGCGGGGTGAGAACGAGCAGCGGGATCACGAGCTCGATCCCGAGGTGGTTGGGGTCGCCGGTCAGCGCGTTCGGGCGGAAGACCTCCTGGGTGCCGCCGACCGCTCCGAACACGTTGATCCCGGTCTGGCGCGAGGTGATGGGCTCGATCAGTGCCGCGTCGAGGTTCGCGCCGACGAGCTCGGCAAGCCCCAGCTGGACGACGCCGTAGAGGGCGTTCAGCGCGATCCCCACGCAGAACGCGGCGAGGGCGAGCCAGTAAAAGCTCAACGAGCGTCTGGCCAGGAGCGCGACACCCGTGACCAGGAAGCCGAAGTGGAGGACGAACTTGACCATGCCCTTCGCCCACTGCGCGAGCGACTGGGCGGTGTCGAGCGAGTAGAAGCCCGCGAGATAGACGAGCGCAAATGCGAGCAGGAACCCGAGCGCCACGAGAGCAGTGCGCGTGAGCCGCGGATCGCCCCGCTCCAGCCGGTCCCAGCAGAAGACGACGAGGAATACCGATGTCAGGACGTCGGAGAGCGTGAGCGAGCCGGCGAGCTCCCACTGGAGCTTGTGAAACGTGACCGTGAGTACCGTCGCCAGGAAGAGCCCGTCGAGCACGGGCTGCGCGAGGACGCGCTCGCGAGCTTTCACCTGAAGCGGAAGCGCGTGCGTCGTCACGAGACGATCTCCCGGAGCAGGTCAGCCGTCTCCTCGACCCGCGTCTGGCGAGACAATCGGTCCCGGTCTTCCTCGGAGAGCTCGGTCGCGGGTAGGCCGCCGTCGACGAAGCGCGCGTGCAGCTCCTTCAACGCTGCGCTGATCCCTGCGATGTCATCGGGCGCGACCACGACCCCGGCCTCAGTCTCCCGAATGAGCTTGGCTGCCGCGCCGTCCGGCGGCACCACGGCGAGAATCGGCCTCCCCGCGGCCAGGTACTCGAATACTTTCCCAGACAGCACACCCTTGCCCCTGCCGCCGGCGTCCGGAACGAGCAGGAGCAGCGCCTCGGAGTCGCGTTGGAGGCGAAGCGACTCCGCGCGGGGCGCGTACGGGATCAGCTCGAGCCGGTTGCCGAGGGCAAGTGACTGTGCCCAGTCTCGATCGGAGCTCCGAAAGTCGCCGACGAAGCGCGCGACGGCGTCGAGGTCCGAGTCCTGCAAGGCCTGCAAAAACGGGCGCGGGTCGCGCTTCCCGAAGAAGCTCCCGGCGTGCGTGATGCGGAAGCGGGTCGCGGGCCGGTACTCGAGCCCGGCGAAATCGTCGAAGTCGCACCCGTTCGAGATGGTACGGACGATCCCGCGTGGATCGAGCCCTCGCATCTCCTCGGCGATCGCCTCCGAGACGCACGAGATCGCATCCGCCCGGCGGGCGACGAGGCGTGCGAGATGCTCGTTCGCGGCCTGCCGCGCCCGTGTGGCGGCGGTATCGGCACGCCGATGCTGGTTCGCGACGAGCGGATCGCGAAGATCCGCGAGCCAGCGGACACCGGTTGCCTGCTTGACCGCGGCGCCGACGAGGTGGATCGAGCCGGGCGGAGACGTCGTCAGAACGGCGTCGATGCCCTCGCGGCGCACGATCCGTATCGCGGCGGGAATCGCGGTGAGATTCCAGGTCACGCTCGCGTCAGGCAAGAGCAGGCGGCGGGCGGTCACCCGCGCCTGCACCACCGCGCGCCGCCCGAGCCCCTCTGCGGCGGCGAGCTCCTCGGCCGGCTTCTGCGCCCTCGGCCCCACGTAGCGCACACGGTGTATCCAGGCCTGCGTGGGGACGCGGAGGTCAGGATCGCGGTGCACCCATTTCGGATCGTCAGGAGCGAGCACGTGGGTCTCGATCCCGAGCGCAGGCAGGTACTGCGCGAGCTTCAGCGGGCGCTGAACGCCCCCTCCTCCTGCCGGCGGGAAGTAGAGCGTGACGAGGAGCACCTTCACGGGCGCAAGGGTAGAGGTC
>JACDCN010000160.1:0-3352 GCA_013817555.1 Actinomycetota bacterium | reverse complement strand
AGCCTGACCCCAGCGGTTCATCGAGGCGAACGTCTCGGCGGCGGCGGCAACCGTCTCGTCGATCTCCTCGTCGCCGTGCGCGGTCGACAGGAACCACGCTTCGAACTGTGAGGGGGCGAGGTACACGCCTCGCTCGAGCATCCCTCGATGAAAGGTCGCGAACTGCGACGTGTCCACCGTCCTCGCGTCTTCCCAGCTCCGGATCGGAGATTCGGTGAAGAAGAAGCCGAACATTGTTCCGGAGCGCGTCGGCTGGCCGGCCACGCCTGCCTCCGCCGCCGCGTCGCCCAGCCCCGCGAAGAGCCGCTCGCCGGCCTGCTCGATCCCCTCCCATACTCCGGGCTCGCCGAGCTGGTCGAGCGTCTCGATTCCGGCAGTCATGGCGAGCGGGTTCCCGGACAGCGTTCCCGCTTGGTACACCGGCCCCGCGGGAGCCACCAGCTCCATGATCTCGCGACGGCCGCCGTAGGCGCCGACCGGGAGGCCGCCGCCGATCACCTTGCCGAGCGTCGTCAGGTCCGGGGTGATCCCGTACAGCGCCTGCGCGCCGCCGGGATGCACGCGGAACCCCGTCATCACCTCGTCGAAGACGAGGAGCGCACCGTCGTCGGCTGTCAGCCCGCGCAGCCCTCCGAGGAAGCCCTCGGCTGGGACGACAAGCCCCATGTTTCCCGCAACCGGCTCGACGATGACGGCAGCGATCTCCCCCGCGTGTTTCGAGAAGAGGAGCTCGACCGCCTCGAGATCGTTGTATGGCGCCCTCAGTGTGTCCGCGACCGCCCCCTGCGTCACGCCGGGGGAGTCGGGCAGGCCGAGCGTCGCGACCCCCGACCCCGCCTGCACGAGTAGGAGGTCGGCGTGACCGTGGTAGCAGCCGGTGAACTAGACCACCTTTGACCGCTCGGTGAACGCGCGCGCGACGCGCAGCGCGCTCATCGTCGCCTCGGTGCCCGAGCTCACGAAGCGCACGAGCTCGAGGCTCGGCATCGCGTCGCGGATGAGTCGGGCGAGCTCGAGCTCGAGCGGGCTCGGCGCGCCGTAGCTCGTCCCCCGGCGCACGGCTTCCTCGAGCGCCGCGACGACTCGTGGATGCGCGTGGCCGAGGATCAGCGGCCCCCAGGAGAGGACATAGTCGAGGTAGCGGTTCCCGTCGACGTCGACGAGGTATGCACCCTCGGCGCGCTCGACGAACACCGGGTCGCCGCCAACCGCCCGGAACGCGCGCACCGGTGACGAGACGCCTCCGGGCATCAGCTCCACAGCCTCGGCGAAGAGGCGCTCGGAGGTCTCGCGCGTCATCCGGGGACGCGGGCGAGGGATTCCGTGAGCGAACGCGCGGCCTCCTCGCCGGAGTGGATGCAGTCGGGGATGCCGACTCCGCGATACGCGGCTCCGGCGAGTGCAAGCCCCGGGTGGTCGGCGAGCGCCGACTCGATCCGTTTGAGGCGCTCGGGATGGCCGAGGACGTACTGCGGCATTCCGAGCGGCCAGCGATCGATGCGGGACAGGTGCGGCTCCGCCTCGATCCCGAGTAGCCGAAGCTCGTCGCGGGCCAGTCCGACCAGCTCGTCGTCGGAATCTTCGACCACATCCCGTCCGCCGAAGCGCCCCGCGTACACGCGAATCAGCACGAATCCGTCCGGCGCGCGCCCCTCCCACTTGCTCGACGTCCAGGTGCAGGCGAGCATCTCGGAGCCCTCGGCGCGCGGGACGACGTACCCGTAGCCGTCGAGCGGGTGGACGACGTCCCCATCGCGATACGCGAGACTGACGACAGCCGTGGAGGCGTACGGGATCTCCGCGTGCGCGGCGGCGAGGTCGGAGTCCAGATCGGCCAGTAGCTCTGCAGCCGCAAATGCGGGCACGCAGAGGACGACTCCGTCGGAGTGAACTCGCTCGCCGGCGTCGAGCGTGACCTCGTAGCCGTGGTCGCTTCGCCGCACGCCGAGAGCTGCCCGCCCGGTCACCACGCGGGTGTGCCGAAGACCTTCGGCGACGCGTGCAACGAGCGTCTCCAGTCCCGATGCCAACGTCACGAACGGCGGTCGAGTGGCTACTGCCTCCGGAGATTGCGCCAGCAGGCCACGGATCAAGCTGCCGTGCTCCAGCTCGAGCGCGCGCAGGTTGGGAAACGTGGCCTGCAGCGAGAGCTGCTCGCCATCGCCGCCGTAGATCCCCGTCATCAGCGGCTCGACGAGCCGCTCATATGCCTCTGCTCCCAACCGGCGAGTGACGAACGACGCGATCGACTCGTCGGCTCCGGTCGGCACTGGAGGAAGATCGACCTCGGCTGCCAGGCGCTCCCGCCCCACCTGCGAGAGCAGCGTGCTGTCGGCCAGCGAATCGAGGTCTGTCGGGATCATGCCGGTGAGTCCCTCGGGGAGCAGGTGGAGCTCCGACCCGTGCCGCACGTAGCTCCGTGCGCTCTCGGGCCTGCGCCCCACGAGCTCGCCGGCGAGCCCCAGCTCCTCGCAAAGTCCCACGCCCCGCTCCTTCCGCGAGAGGAAGCTGTCGGCTCCGCCTTCGACTAGGAAGCCGTGCATGTGCTCGGTGAGCAGCTTGCCGCCGAGTCGCTGCGATCGCTCGACCAGGTCGATTTCGAACTCGGGAAGCAAAGATTCGAGCCTCCGGGCGGCCGCGAGCCCCGCGATCCCACCGCCTATGACGACAGCTTTCATGCCGCTCGACTCCGCACGAGCTCCGCGAGAGCCTCGATGAACACGGGATCGTCGTTCAGCGCGGGCGGGCGCTCCAGCCGCATCCCGAGCTCGTCGGCCCGGGCGCGGGCGCGCACGTCGATGTCGAACAGGATCTCGACGTGGTCGGAGACGAACCCAACCGGCACGACGACGACATCTCGGATGCCGCGCGCAACGAGCTCGGCGAGGTGCTCGCCCAAGTCGGGGCCGGCCCACGGCTCGGGGGTACGCCCGGCGGACTGGTAGCTCCACGACCAGCCCTCTTCGGCGAGACCGGCCCGTTCCGCCACGAGGTGCGCGGTCTCGAGGCACTGCACGCCGTAGGGGTCGCCGCTCGCAAGCACCCGCTCGGGAAGGCTGTGCGCCGTGAAGATGATGTGTACCCGGTCGCGCTCCCCGTCCGGCCAGCGGGAGAGCCCTTCGGCGACGCGCGCCGCGAAGGCCTCGATCAACCCCGGTGCGTCGTGGTAGCTCGGAATGTGCTCGAACTCGATGCGCCCGCGATAGAGATCGAGGCCGTCGGCGACCCTCTGCTGATACTTGGCCACCGACAGCGCGCTGAAGTGGGGCGCGAGGACGAGGCCGACCGCATGCGTGACGTCGTCCTCGATCATCTGGCCGACGACGTCTTCGATCCACGGCGACCAGTGGCG